>WTHR01000139.1:0-13189 GCA_011523045.1 Gammaproteobacteria bacterium
CTCGTAGGCAGTGATCTCGGCGTGCTGGATGAAGACGGACGGGCGCGACTGAGGGCGGGGCGGGTGGGCTTTGTCTTCCAGTCATTCTATCTCGTAGAGACTTTGACGGCGCTGGAAAATGTCATGCTGCCCCTTGAGTTGGCGGGAGATGATGCCCCACGCGACAAAGCGGCCGACTGGTTGGATCGCGTGGGACTGTCAGACCGCTGCGACCACTATCCCAAACAATTGTCAGGGGGTGAGCAACAGCGGGTCGCGCTATCCCGCGCATTCGCCATTGAGCCCCAGATTCTTTTCGCCGATGAACCGACTGGAAATCTGGACGATGCCGCCTCCGATCAGGTGGCGGAGTTGTTGTTCTCGCTCTGCAGTACTCGTCAGGCGGCTTTGGTGCTGGTGACGCACGATATGGTTTTGGCCCAGCGCTGCGATCAGCATCTGCGTCTTGAGAGAGGTCAGGTCATCGGAGTTGATGAATGAGATTTTCTCTGCGTCATGGCGCGCGTCAGTTCTGGCGGGACTGGCGTTCCGGCGAGATGCTCGCTTTGGGAGGCGCGCTTCTGACGGCCGTCGCGGCAGTCAGCGCCGTGGGCAGTTTCTCCGATCGGGTAGAGAGCAGCCTTCAACGAGGAGCAGGGGAAGTGATCGCGTCAGACATAAAGCTGACAGCGAGGGCACGAGTTCCTGACGAGATTGAGACAAAAGCCAGATCTACGGGGCTTTCTACCGCGAGGACGGTAGTTTTTCCAACGGTGCTATTTATCGATGGCGAGACCTTGCTTGCATCGATCAAGGGCGTCACACCTGAGTACCCGCTTCGGGGGATGCTGGGCCTGCAGGGCGACTCAGATCGGGAAGAATCGGTGCGCTCGGCGCATGGCCCGGATAGGGGTCAGGCGTGGGTAGATAAGCGGCTTCTAACCAGCCTGGGACTGCGACTGGGCGATCGTCTGGATATTGGAGAGGTCTCGCTTAATCTGGAAGCCGTTTTGGAATACGAACCCGACCGGGGCGGCCAATTCTTCAGTTTTAGCCCAAGGGTTTTGGCGCATTATTCAGACGTCGAAGCCTCTGGGCTACTGGGGCCTTCCAGTCGAGCGACCCACGCGCTACTCGCAGCGGGTCCTCTGGATGAGGTGATCCGTTTTCGGGAGTTTCTCGACGCGCAAGCGTTCGAGGGAATCCGAATTGTTGATCTCGAATCGGCCCAGCAGCAGGTTGGTGCCACTGTCGGAGCTTCCACCGAATTTATTGGGCTGGCGTCACTGGGCACTTTATTCATCGCGGGAATTGCGATTCTGGTTGCCTCACGGCGCTATGTCGACAGACGTCGTCGCCATGCCGCATTGCTTCGATGCTTCGGGGCAACGGGGCCGACAGTCCTGCTGATACACCTTCAAACCCTGGTCATGATGGGGGTGGCGTGGGGTTTTTTCGGAGCTGTGTTGGGTTTTGGCGCTCAGGAACTGATGACCCGTCTTTTGGGGGAGGTGTTTTCCCTCGGGGCTGGCAAAGCCGGTTTTGGCGCGATCTTGATTAGTCTTTTGCTCGGTCTCGTCCTATTGATTGGTTTTTCAGGGCCGCAGTTGGCCCGATTGATGAGAGTCGCTCCGATGGAGGTGCTTAGAAGGACGGAAGCCCAAAGGGCGTTGATCTCGGATGCGTTGTGGTATTCGGCGCCGATCCTTGCGCTGTTCCTGCTTGCGGTTCAGCAATCCGGGCAAAGTCAATTGGTGTTCTACGTACTGGCAGGCATTGTTTGCGCCCTCGTGCTGATGATGGCAGCGAGCTTTGGGCTGATCAAACTATTGAAGCGCAGCGCGCGAGGCGTGGGCGTATCCTGGCGCTTTGGACTGGGCCGGTTATATCGGGATCCGATCGCAACGACTTTTCAGATAGCGGCAATGGGATTGGGACTCACTGTGCTGGTAACGCTGTCGCTTGTCCGCGGCCAACTGTTCGACAGTTGGGAGTCTCGAGTGCCGTCCGGATCTCCAAACTTTTTCCTCGCAAATGTGCAGGATTATGAGCAACCAGAGGTCTCGGAGTTTTTTCAGGAGAACCTGAGTCAGAGCCTGGAATTTACTCCGATGGCCACAGGGCGCCTTGTTACGATAAATGGTCGCGTGCCGACCGCGGAGGAGTATCCCGATCCGCGTACCGCGTCTCGAATTGAAGGCAACCTGAATTTTTCATGGGCTAAGGAGATGCCCCGCGGAAACACGCTCATCGAAGGAGACTGGTGGCAGCCTGGAACCAAAGATCGGGTTGTCTCGCTGGCGGAGAGTTGGGCGCAGCCTTTGAGAGTGAAGGTGGGAGATCGAATCGGTGTTCGTGTGGGTTCGGAAATCATCGATGCAGAAATTGCGAATCTGCGACGAGTTCAGTGGGAAAGTTTCAACCCAAATTTTTTCGTTCTGTTTCCACCCGGCGTGTTTGAGGACGCACCGCATAGTTTCTTGAGCTCGGTGCGCCTTGAGGAAGAGCAACAGGATGCCCTTGTGGATTTGAGTCGACGGTTTCCGACGGTGAACATTATTGATATCGGAGCAATTCTGGGACAGGTACGCCGCCTGATGGAGATCGTTGGCGTGGCGTTGAACCTGGTATTTGGGTTCACTCTCGCTGCAGGGGCGGCGGTACTGTTTGCAGTGATGCAATCCAGTCATGACGCCCGGGTGAGGGAAGCTGCGATGTTGAAGGTCCTCGGCTGCGATTACTCCCGGCTGACCCGTGCTTTGAATACCGAGTTCATCGTAATCGGCGTCGTTGCAGGAATCATCGCAGCGGCGGCTGCCACCCTCACAGGCTGGCTACTGGCAACCCGAGTGCTTGAGCTTGAATATACCCCGCAACTCTCAGTGGTGATCATTTCAATACTGGTGAGTATTGTGTTAGTCTGGGCTGTCAGCCGATCCGGAGTACGCAGTGCACTGCGGGCTCCGCCCCAGGCAACCCTGAAGGCTCCGTGATCCTGCAGGACGGCGATCCATACTCCAAGAGCCGCAATCAGCAGCTTCATCCTTATTATGAAAATTCCAAGCTTCGTAACTGAGACTCGGCGTAGTGATGCACTCTCTTTTGCGGTTCGGTTAGGACGCACAAGCAGGCTGTTTTGCCTCTGTCTGTTGTTGGCCCCTGTCGCCGGATTTGGCCAAGGCGGCGCCGACCGGGCCTTGCCGACCGAAACGGAGGCCCAGAGTACCTCTGAGTCGAGTACGACCACCCAAACAACCACGACGGCTACGCCGGTGGCAGTCAGCGGATTCGGGGTGGCGGTGCTGGATACCGGAGTGGAACCGGTGGCCCCGATCACCCCGGATGTCATGCTGCCGGGTAGTGCAAGTTTTGTGGGCAGAAACCCCCTCGTAGATTACGCTGAGCAGGGGACTCACGGGACTGCGGTCGCCCAGATCATCCGAACTCTGTCCCCAGGAAGCAGAATCCTTTCGCTCCAGACCTCAACGGGAAGTCGTTCTATTTCAGCCAGTGCCGCTGCCCAGGCCTTGCTTACCGCGGCTGCAAATCCCTCGATTCGCGTCATTAATCACTCAAATGCTGCTTTGGCAATGGTTCGTGGAGACGCGATCCTGGCCGCGGCGGTTGCGGATCAGGTGATCGTAATGGGGTCGGGTAACGACGGTCTGCCGAGGCCAAACGGGGATGCCCTGCACGCGCCGGGACTGGGTGGCAAGGGCATTATTGTTGGAGGACTGGGTCCTGACGATGAAATGCTGGGTTTCAGCAACCGCGCGGGAGGTTACGCCCAACACTACGTGGTCGCGACGGGCGCTTCTGCGTTTGCAGACTATTGGGGGACCTCGTTTGCAACCCCCCGGGTCAGCGCGCTGGCGGCGCAGTTG
Source organism: Gammaproteobacteria bacterium (assembly GCA_011523045.1). Classification (GTDB taxonomy): domain Bacteria; phylum Pseudomonadota; class Gammaproteobacteria; order Arenicellales; family UBA868; genus UBA868. Next base: position 3,864 of record WTHR01000139.1, read on the forward strand.
CGCCAGCGCTGGCCGGGACTCAGGGCGGAAGAAGTAACCGATATCATTAAGCGTTCGGCAACCGATATGGGCGCGCCGGGGGTAGATGCCAAATATGGCTGGGGCCGTATCAACGCCGCCAGGGCTTTTTTGCCGTTGGGGGCGCTGACAACGCCAACGGGGACGTCAACGACTGCATCCACGACTGCATCCACAACAGAGGAAGATACTACGTCTGAAGAAGACGCTGGCGGCGATGAACTTTCGCTGCGCCGCTTGAGGGTAGGCACGCCGCTGCACGCGGCGCTTGTTTCGCAGCCGGCGTTACGCCAGGTGCTCGCTCTGGATCGTTACGGGCGGGATTTTAATCTGGATCTTTCAAAGATGACGAGCGCGGCGGATCCCAAAGGGCGGGCCCGGCAAGTGGTTCAGTCCTGGTTGGGAAACACGGACCGTACGTTGCTGGAATCCGGCTCAGGGTATCAGATCTCCTCATTCGCCGGTGCCGATTCGACTGGCGCACCGAGACTGCACTTGGATGTCTCACCAGATGAGATCGTTCGTTACCAGGTGGGATACAGCGTGCGGCCCGAAACCGGCCACGCAGTGCTCGGCTGGATTCCTCATGTCGACGATGGCCCGGGTATGGCGGGAGTGTGGCGACGCACTCTTGCGGGAGGCAACCATGATGAGGGATTTCACAGCCTGACGAGCTATCGCTTGAACCAGATGGTTCAGTTGGATGTTTCGCTGGCCGATACGCATGACAGTGAAGAACTCGACCAGGGCAACCAGCAGTGGGCCTCGGCGATTCACCTTCAGCACGATACCTTTGGAGCTTCACTCGAGGGCGGGATTCTCGCAGAAGAGGGCAGTCTGTATGGGAGTGCCCCTGGCGGTGCGCTGGGCGTAGCGTCGGCCGACACCCGTTATTTTCGTATTTCGGGCTACGGACGCATAAACAACCACCTTGCGGTTCTCGCCGCCTTTTCCGGGGCGCTGACGGAGGTGAACGAGGCGAAGGGAAAGTTGCTGGATGATTTTTCTGATCTCACAGCCCAGTCGTGGTTGGTAGGCTTGGGCGCAAAGGGTGTCTTTTCGAAGAACGATGGAGCCAGCCTCACGGTCTCTCAACCGCTTAAGGTAACCGATGGTTCAGCGGACCTCGATGTGCCTTATGGGCTGGGCGCGGATGGTCGTGTCCTTCGGTATAAGGAACGGATCGGCCTGGCGCCCTCGGGTTCTGAAACTTCGTTGGAGCTCAGCTATCGCATCAAGTGGTCAAAATCGCTGGAACTTGGCGCCTATGGGGCGATGCGTTATGAGGCCGGCCACAACCCCCAATTGGGGTTGAGAACTGAATTGGCGACTGTCGTACGGGGTACATTTTAGGACGTACTGGCGAATTCGTGATTGCGTAAGATAGGCCGTGTCAGCACCTCAGGAGAGGCGCACATACTTAACTACGATTCAAGAATCATGCCTATCGAATCAGTTCGCAGCAAATCAAGTGCTGCCCGCCAACACGGCGCAATGGAGTTCAGCGAGCCTCCGGTGGATCTCGACGGCGTCCGGCTTTATCGACTTGCCCGACTCAGGGCCGAGATGAGACAAGCGGGGGTTGCTGGACTGCTCCTCTTCGACCAGATCAATACGCGGTATGCGACCGACGCGACAAACATGCAGGTCTGGTGTTCGCACTATGAAACCCGCTGCGTGTTCGTGGCGCTGGAAGGTCCCGTGGTGCTCTATGACTATGCCAATCATCCGCATTTGGCTCAGGACCTGCCGGGAGTCGATGAGTATCGGGTGATGCCGTCTTTTTATTTCTTTTCTGCCGGCTCTCATTGCGAAGCCCGCGCCCGTAAATTCGCAGACGAAATTGATGACCTGATGCGTACTTATGGAGGCGATGACCGTCGTCTGGGTATCGATCGGCTCTCATTTATGCCCTGTGATGCGCTTCGAGAGAAAGGTTTGGTTTTAGTTGAAGGTGAGGGTATAGCTGAGCGGGCACGGGCCGTTAAGTCCCAGGATGAACTGGCACTGATGCAGGTTTCGATGGATGCCTGCGAGGCGGCCTGTGATTCCATGCGTGAGGCACTTGAGCCCGGCATTACCGAAAATGCGTTGTGGGCCAAGATGCATGAGACGAACATCCGCATGGGCGGCGAGTGGGTCGAAACCCGCCTTCTGTCGTCAGGCCCGCGCACCAATCCCTGGTTTCGTGAGTGCTCTATGCGTCCGATCGAGAAAGGCGACATGGTGAGTTTTGATACCGACCTGATCGGACCCTATGGTTACTGCTCGGACATTTCCCGATCATGGTTGTGCGGTGACCGCCCGAGCGATGAGCAGCGTCGCCTTTATTCGGCGGCTTATGAGCAGATTGAGACGAATATCGGAGTTCTGCGCTCTGGCCTCACACTCCACGAAGTGTCGGAACGGTGCTGGAAAATTCCCCAAGAGTATCTTTCGAACCGATACCCCTCGCTGATGCACGGTGTTGGGCTGGCAGACGAATATCCCAGCATCAAACACGAGGTGGATCTGGCAGCGAAGGGGTACGAGGGCGTGCTCAGTCCGGGCATGGTGATCTGTGTCGAGTCCTTTATCGGGGTTGAGGGGGGTCGTGAAGGCGTCAAGTTGGAAGAGCAGGTTATCATCACGGAGTCTGGGGTGGAGCGAATGTCCAGCCTGCCTTTTGAAACCGATTGGTTATGACATGTCTGATAACACCGCGGCGCTGGTAGACGCGAGAGTCGACTGCCTGCAGTACTGTAACTGGTCCAGAAAGATCTTCTCGCAGATGCGCGAGGGCGGGTTGGATGCAGTTCATGTGACCATCTGTTATCACGAGGACTTTCGTGAGACAGCCGCCAATGTGGCGGACTGGAACCGGCGATTTCTCGAATACCGTGACCTGATCATGCCGGGCCGCTTTGCCGAGGATGTTCTGGCCGCCCGGCAATCCAACCGCACCGCCATCTTCTTCGGTTTCCAGAACTGCTCGCCGATTGAAGCAGATGTCGGACTGGTTGAGGTCTGCCATCAGTTGGGCGCTCGGTTCATGCAGCTTTCCTACAACAACCAGTCATTGCTTGCCACGGGTTGTTATGAATCAGATGATCCCGGAATTACCCGTATGGGCAAGCAGGTCATCGCAGAGATGAATCGAGTGGGGCTCGTGATAGACATGAGCCACTCCGCCGAGCGCTCAACGCTAGAGGCTATCGAAGCGTCCTCGCGGCCTATCGCCATTACCCATGCCAATCCCTCTTTCTGGCATCCGGCGTTGCGCAACAAGTCGGATGAGGTGATCCGCGCATTGTCTGAGACAGGCGGTATGATCGGGTTTTCGCTTTATCCGCACCACTTGCACGAAGGCACTGAATGCAGCTTGCAGAGTTTCTGTGAAATGGTCGCCAGGGCCGCAGATCAGTTTGGGATAGAGCATTTGGGTATCGGGTCGGATCTTTGCCAGGATCAGCCTGATAGTGTCGTGGAGTGGATGCGAAACGGTCGCTGGACCACTGAGCGCGATTTTGGGGAGGGCTCGGCAGACAAGCCCGGGTTTCCGGACCAGCCTTCCTGGTTCAAAGACAGTCGTGACTTCCCAAATATTGCGGCAGGTCTTGCGAATGTTGGTTTTGACGACAAATCGGTTGCCGCGGTGATGGGAAACAATTGGCTGCGCTTTTTTAAGCAATCGTTTGTGAGTGCCTGAGCGCCGGGATATTGTCCTGAGTCAAAAAAAGTCGGCTGGAAGCCATTAATTTAATCAGCAAAAAGAGATAACACTGAAATGTCGGTCGCGCCGAATCAACTAGACCTGTCCGCGGACAAACCTCATCCAGGCAAGTCAGACGTATCCGCGGGGCTTCGGCCACCAGAGCGGGTATGCAAACTGGATCGGATGGGCGCTGCATTTCCGACTCGCCTCAGTTTTATGCGTTTGTTGCTGCGCCGGATGTCTCGCGAGAGGTGGCAGATGAAGCGGGGACATTTTGAGCTTGATGAGAATGGCTACGGAACGGCTGTGTACACCGCGCAACTTTCTGATCGTGCCTATTCACTGATCGCATTCGCCAACCCGCTCGCCGATGAAGACAGGACCGACCGCGTCATTGCTTCAGCCTGGGATGCGGCTTTCGTCCTCTTCGACGGAATACCTTCGCAAGCGGATATAGACCGACTCAGGGCACAGGCGCCTCTGCAGGAAGCAGGGCGATTCGAGGCGACGGACCTCGTTATCTCCCGCGCCAACCGCAGCCTGCGTCTTTTTGAGTATGTGTGCGACTGTCTTGCCCGGGGCGAGCAGCCTGAGGCGAGCAGGCTTAATGAAGTGGGCTATCTGATGCGGACAACGGCCGTTTACGGCAATGGCAAGTTCGGGATCAGTGACCGCTCTCGGATTGCGTCCCGAGAAGAGACACAGAATTCCTTTCAGGCTGAGATGTTGACGGTATTTCTGATCCGACAGTTTACGTTCGATCAACTCGAGCATATTGCTTCTTGCCGCGCCGGCGGAAAGCCGGCGGTCCTGGCACCGAGTCTTAAAAGATCCTTGGGTATCGGTAATGCAACGGGTCTGGGTATGGCGCCTTTTGTTGTGAGCCACCCCGAACTTTTGCATCATTGGTTCCATGCTCGCGAGAGCGCCCTCGCCAGGGTCCGTTCGATGGAAGGAATTTCGCTGGACGACATAAAGCGTGCCCTTGAGCTCCAGCAACGGGCCTACCAGCATGTTAGTGAGTGGCGGACATCCGACGAAGACTACCAACAGCGTAACCGGAAGCTGCTGCAAAATCTTCTTGAATTCCGGCATTGGCTTGAGTGCGCAGAGGAAGAGCAGCGTAGCGGGAAGTTTTGGGATGTACTCTTTCGACGGGCTGAGACGACTTTCGACTTGGACGGTCAGGAACTGCTGTGCGCGCTGCTTATTGAGATCTACCCAGAGGTCTCAGAGGGGCTCGACGAGATGTTTCATGTCCATGATCCAGAGCCGCTCCATATTACGGAAACGGTCAGGGTGACACTAGAGCGATTGGACGGCCAGTATGACTGGACAGACGATATTGACTTCTCAGCAGACGAGCAAAACGCACACTTTTGGTATGTCTCTGAAAATAAGCTCGAGCCCAGATTCGGCCGCAGGGCGGAAGAACCAGGGGCGGATCAGGAGATGCCGGTCGCGATCGCGAGGGATATGGCCGCGTTTCGTCACAGACTCCGGGATTCAGACCCAAACCAGAGTCTGAGAGTGTTTCTCCAGGCGTATCCAGAGTTCCGTCACCTCGCGCGTCGGGCCCAGGTACTTGGACGATACCCTTATGGCGAGATCCGCGATAATCTGATTGCTGAAGGCTGCTCTCCGCTTGATATCTTGCGGTTCAAGCTTTCTTTTTTTGGTGCGGCAAAATTTGATCCAAAATCATCTTTGTGGACGAGGATCACGATGTTTCAGGGCGCTCCCCTGATGAGCGAACTTGACCAGCCCTGGGCAGATGACTGGTGGCTTTCGGTTGCGCCACAAAATGCCTGATGCGCCAGTCCTCCACGGAGTTCGGTCAACTTCTGGTTAAGGCCGGACGCGGTGTTGGGCTCCCACTGGGGGTTGTGGAGGATCTGATCGACCCCGTTATCTGGCTTCAGATCTGCGGATTCCCCGGAGAGTACGAATTTCATACGGCGCTCTCCGCCCTCGATGAAGGACGGAGTGAAGCACGCTTTCCGGACCTTCTGAACACGGATCGATTAACCACTTCGGGGAGCGTATCTGCGGCTTACCTCGCTACCGGGGCTTGCGATTTGCTTCAGTTGGATTGGCCTGAAGTTGGTGAGGAGGTCTTGCTGTCTGGAACAGAAAGCCCTCGACTGGTTTCAGCAGCGCTGGCGCTTTCTCATCGCCTTCTAAGGCGGGAGCATTTTTTAAAGATAGTGGCGCCTGATGAAGTTTTTATCTCTGGCCCGGGCGCAGAGATAATCTGCGTGAGAAAAGAGCCTCAGCATCAGACCCCGAGCGGGAGCGGAGAGAAGGTAATCCGCCTGTCGACAGAACATTCCGGGTTTGACAGCGCGGGCACAGTACTGATTGATCGTGTGAAAGAGGAGCGGTTCTTCGAGGTCTGCCGTCTCAAAGGGCTTTGCGCCAGCCCGGATATTATCGCTCAGCTGAAGGCTTTCTCGGATCGGCTGCTGGTTCCCGAGTCGGAGCATTCTTTAAAGTTCGGCGCAGGTGCCGGGATAGTTGACTCGGACTGAATACGGAGCTCGCCGCTGGTGGATGCTGGCAGGCTTGTGGTTTTGCTATATGGCGCTCGGGCTCAGCATGGCGAGTCTGGCACCGTTGGTGTCAGAGATTGAAGCAGACCTTCGTTTCAGTCATAGCGCAATGGGCACCGTCATGGGTGCTTGGCAATTCGTTTATATCTTTGCTGCGATTCCTTGCGGCATGCTTTTGGATCGTATCGGCGCCAGATGGGGATTAGCGATTGGCGCCCTGATTATGGGGCTTTCCGGCATTTTGAGGGGATTCGCCGGGGAATATATCGAGTTGCTGGCCGCCGTGGCGCTCTTTGGGCTTGGGGGCCCATTGGTCTCTGCAGGAGCGCCCAAAGTCGTTCGTGAGCATTTTGAAGGCGCGCACCGGGGGCTCGCAATGGGTATCTACATCACAGGCCCAGGTATTGGGGCAGTGGCTGCGCTGGGTCTCACTCAATCAGTTGCTCTTCCTTTGCTGGAGGGAAACTGGCGGCTGCTTCTTCAGATCTGGGGCTGGGTGTGCATTGCCTCGGGGGTTTTCTGGCTTTTGGTGGCAAGGGATGACGTTGCAAAAGCGGTTGAAAACGAGGGAAGGACCGGCCTGTCGGATCTGGCGGGGGTAGTAAGGATTCCGGCAGTTCGGCTGATTCTATTGATGAGCGTGGCTGTGTTCGCAATAAACCATGGGATGGGCAATTGGCTTGTTGAGATGCTCAAAACCCTTGGCGCGAGTCCAAGCAAAGCCAGTGCGCTTGCGACGATACCCGTGGCCGTCGGGGTGTTGAGTGCGTTGACGCTCCCGCGGATGGCGGTGGGATCGCGGCGATTTGCGGTGCTCACTTTGCTGTTTGCGTGTTCCACTTTGGCCAGTCTTTCCCTGCTCGCGCAGCCACACGGCATCTGGCTATATGTCACGCTCGTGGTCGAGGGGATTGCGGCGGGCTCCATGATGACCGTGCTGGTGCTTACCCTGGTCGAAGTCCCCGGAGTGGGAGCCAGACGATCCGGAACGGCCGGAGGGTTTTTCTTTTCTGCAGCAGAAGTTGGGGGAGTGGGGGGGCCGGTGTTGATCGGTGTCCTGTTTAGTGCTCACGGGCACTTCAGCAGTAGCCTGATGGTGCTAGCACTTCTGGGAGTTATGCTTTTGATGGGCGTTTTCCCATTGCGTCGTCTTCTGAGAACAAATTAGTGAAGGGCGGCGCCCCTCATTGGCTCTCCGGGCCTGAGGGAGGTTTTGACAAGGCCGCGCCGCCGCCGGATACTGATCGCGCGTTCTGGAATGACCGGGATCGAATAAAGGATGGTCCAAATGAATCAGATTGATATGGTCTGGATTCTCTTCTGCTCCTGCATGGTGTTGTTCATGCAGGCGGGATTCAGTTGTCTTGAGGCTGGATTAATTCGGGCCAAGAATACGATCAACGTTGTAATCAAGAACACCGTAGATTTTGCGATCAGCGTTGTTGGATTTGCACTGATCGGATTCAGCGTCATGTTCGGCCCTTCTCTGGGCGGATGGATCGGCGAACCTTTCTCGCTAATGGAATCTTTGGATTCCTACACCTACCTTGTCTTCATTTTCCAGGCGATGTTCTGCGCAACCGCAACCACAATCCTATCGGGAGCAGTGGCAGAGCGAATGTCATTTTACGGCTACTGTTTCGTCGCAATCTTTATGGTGCTCCTGGTCTATCCGATAGTGGGTCACTGGATCTGGGGCGGGCTGTTTTTCTCCGGAGGAGAAGAGGCCTGGCTGACCAACTTGGGATTTCATGACTTTGCCGGTTCTACCGTGGTTCATTCAGTTGGGGGATGGGTCGCGTTGGCCGCGATTATTCATATTGGCCCGCGGATTGGACGCTTCGACGATGAGAGAGGAATAGAGCCGAATAGTGTCACCCTGACGTCACTCGGTGTGTTTCTTCTCTGGTTTGGCTGGTTGGGATTTAACGGGGGAAGTACTCTTGCGGCGTCAGATCAAGTGCCGATTATCGTCACGAACACAATTGTCGGGGGGGTCTTCGGTATTGTGGCGACGCTTTTACTCACCCGTATTCGATATGGAAAGCCGCACGCACTGGATATCCTAAATGGGAGTTTGGGCGGACTTGTGGCGGTGACGGCAAATTGTGATGCGGTACTTCCCTGGATGGCTGCGGCTATCGGGTTTGTCGGAGGCTTGGTTGTTATCTTCTTAGGAGAGCTGCTAGAGCGATTTAAGTTGGACGATGCGGTAGGCGCCATTCCCGTGCATCTTGGTGCGGGGATCTGGGGAACCCTCGCCGTGGCATTGTTTGTTCCGGCACCTGATGGTCTAAACATGCTCTCGTTTTTGGGGATTCAAGCCCTGGGCATTATCGTTGTCGGCGGATATGTGTTTCCCCTGGCCCTGCTGTTCTTTTTTATAAGCGGAAAGTTCGTTTCCTACAGGGTCACCCCGCAGGCTGAAGTGGTCGGATTGAACATTATTGAGCACGATGCGCAAACCTCAACTCTGGATCTCATTCGGCAGATGAGTTACCAGGCAAGCACTGGGAATTTTTCAAAGCCCGTGGCAGTCGATGTCCAGACTGAGGCGCACCATATCGCAACTTTTTATAACGCCGTGCTGGATCGTGTGAATACGGAGGAACGGGAGAAGAATACCGCTCTTGAGCAGGCCACGTGGCTTGCAGAGCACGATCCGTTAACAGAATGCCTGAACCGCCGAACCTGGTACGATCGATTTTGCCAGAATCTGGATCAATTGGATCCTGACATTGCGTCATGCAGCGTAGCGATGCTGGATATTGATCACTTCAAGAAGGTCAATGACACTTTTGGCCATATTGCGGGGGACGCCGCAATTCTGCACGTGGTTCACCGAATTCGAGCTGCGTTGAGTGATGGGGCACAGTTTGGACGTTTTGGGGGAGAAGAGTTTGTGATTTATCTCGTCCAAGAATCCAACGAATCCAAAAAAGATTCAGCGTTCGAACAGCTTGCCGAACGTGTTCGTTGCGCCGTTGAAGAGAACCCTCTCAATTTCGACGGCCAAGTGATCCCGCTGACTGTGAGTGCTGGGGTGACCACCCACCGCACGG
>WTHR01000139.1:13289-29192 GCA_011523045.1 Gammaproteobacteria bacterium
GACGGCCAAGTGATCCCGCTGACTGTGAGTGCTGGGGTGACCACCCACCGCACGGGCGAAGAACCAGGTGAGACGCTGAACCGTGCTGATCAGGCCTTATACCAAGCAAAAGAAAGTGGCCGAAACCAGGTGCAAACACTTTAACCGAGGCGTTGCTGGTTTTCCCCGAGCTGCCAAGGTTGGCGAGACCGAGCGGGGGATTGGGTGGCGCTCCCTAGGGGAATCGAACCCCTGTTTCCGGCGTGAGAGGCCAGCGTCCTGACCGCTAGACGAAGGGAGCGTTTTTGAGCTAACTGGGCTTGGCTAGTTGAATTGAACTATATCGGCCAGCTCGCATATGTTACTCGGGTTTGCGAACCGGGTTGAACAAAATCTTGACGAGCGACTTCTGAGGAACTTTGATTGGGGAAAATGTGGGTTATTCAATAGGCTCCGAGTCCAGAAACCGGTTGACAACATTCTCAAGCAGTCGACTGACGTTGTTGGTGTAGTGGTTGTGCGATAGGGAGCCTGCAAAGGCGATTGATCCTGTCGAAAAGACGGCACCCCCGTTTGGTGTTTCATAGAAGACCATATCGCAGCGCACGTGCGGACAAATCTCTCCGTTGACGGCCGAATGGGCGTGATGATAATCCTCAACCACCCAGTGAAAGTCAGCGCCAAAATCGTCTGCTGTGGCCACAACCAGGGCGTGGGAAGGGGTGCCTTTGCGGACATCCGCGCTGTCAATCTCACTGCCTGCTGCACCGCCAAACACCAGCCCAAAATCGCCAATGGCCTCATCTTCAGCGATGCCGTCGAACATCCACGCGCATCGGGGATCGAGACTGGCTGCGGTTCGGCGATACGGGCGGCTGAAGTTAAATCCCTGGGCAGAGAACCCCACGCCACTTAGCTCGTGAGGGGTGATTCCCGATCGGGACCACAGTCCCGACAGTTCCCCCGAGAAGCTCATGTGATACTCGCCGGGTTCAGCGATCCAACTGCGCATACCATCTTCCGCCCGGCGCATTTCGATGGCGCCAGGAAATTTCGGACTATAGGCGACTCGCCAGTAAAATCCGTTGCCTCCCATGTAGATAAAACGTCCGCCCTGATGCTGATAGGAGAGCAGGGCGTTCATCATCGGCAGGGAGTAGTACTCAGGGTGGGTGCATGTCATCACGCAGTCGTACCCTTCAATGAGACTTACGCCCTCAGCGTGCAGATCATCATCCGTCACTACGTCGAAGGAAAAGCCTTTCTCAGCCAGCCAGTCGGTGATGTGGCTGTCAGCGTTGTATTGCCATAACTCCTCGTGGGGACCCATTCGAAGCATCGGCCTAAGGCGAGACGCATAACAGACGCCCGATCCATCGCTATGATCGTCGTACATGCTTAGGCCGAAAAGGGCCTGATTCTGCAGATAAAGGTCTGCCATGGTCAGGGTGGCAAAACAGGTGGAAGATTGTTCGATTAGTGAGCCCCAGTCGACATTCATGTGGTTATTGACATAGGCGTAGTAGCTGGCAGTCGGCACGAGCAGGCACAGGCGTGCGGTGGGTTTGCCGCGAGGGGGTCGAACATAAAACGGGACGTAAAACTCTTCTGAGTCCTGTTGCAGGTGTGCCGCATAAACTCCGCTTGAGAGATCCTCAGGGACTTCCCAGAACACATCGGTTTGCCATTGCGAGTCATAAAGATCGTCATCGTGGAAATGAATGGCGCCGTAATGTTCCGGTCTGTGCGTCCAGTTCATCTCGGTTCCGTCGTGCCGCCAGCCTTTAACCGCTCTGGTGGGCAGATTGTGGGTTCTGCCATGATGGTTGTTGCCGCTCACATCTATAACCTCATCACCTTCTATCTTTTGGCTAAAGTCCCACGCAGCAACCAGCGTTCTTTGTTGTGGTGACAGAACCGATGCCTCAATTGAAGGCAGATCCAGCGCTGCATCATGAAGCTGGACGCTGTCGATCTTTCCGTTATAGATCTGAGAAATCAGTGGGTCGTTGTCTTCGTCAAGCGCTGCGCAGCCGGCAATCAAGAATTGGGCGTCCAGCTTAGAAAGCGATACGCCAAGATGAGATGAAACGATCGAGTTCTGTTGTTCAAGCTCGAGACCCTTTTCCTTGATGAGTTGGTGTAGGGTCACCTCTCCTTCATCAGGGTCAATCGATACCGCGACGAGATACCAGCGACCTGCAACAAGAGGCCGATCAGAGGCCAGTGTGTGGGAAATTCCATCAGATCCAGTCACCTCGAACGTAAGCCTAAGATCCTGAATAAGCAGGGCATACCCTTGTTTTTTTGCGGGGCACCAATGGCTCGCAATGACTTGTTCGCCAAGCTCAGGGGCCGTTGGATAGATCAGCGCCTGTAAGGTGAGCGCGCTTGGCGAGAATGCCTCACTGGAGGGAATTCTTATAAAGGAGCCAACCTGGGTTTTCTGAAAGCGTGCGGGATACGATCCGTTGGCCGAAGCGTTAACCGGGGTCTGTTTAAGCCCGGGTCCCCCCGGCCCATCATCGCCGCACTGGATCTGAACGATGTTGAGCTCAAACGCCCCCGGCGTGGAAGAACTTACCTTGAATTCAATAGCCTCGCCGGGTTGGCGGCTGATCTCGTCGGCGTATGCCAGAAGCCCTTTTTGCTGATTCAGTTTCATTTTGATTCTAGTCGTTGCCCAGTGTGCTCTTCCCATCTGATTTTGAAGAGATGCCACAAGCCGTCCTCGTGGCGATCGAAGACAGTTTGGTCATAAAGCTCAACGGGCTCACCGCGGCTCGCAGGCAGGCGCCCCAGCACCCACTGGCTGAGTGCAGGTATTTCCACTAGAACATGCTTGCCGGGGGTCTCTCTCCAGCGCATAACGCTGAGCACCTTCTGAAGGTCAGGGCTATGCGGGCCATAGGGCTTCGCCTTGAACTCATGAGCGAGATCGGTACGACTCGGATCAATTTTCTTCATATCTATGTTTCGGGGAAATGGGTTCTGGGAGCAGACTATCAAAAACCCTCTATTGCGAAAACTGCGCAGTGCTGACCTTAACAGATCACCTCTGGACTCCGGCTGGTGATCGCAGGATGCTAGAATTCACCGTGTCAGTTAGCCCTCCGTGAAAGCCAGCGCAACACCCAGTGTGGAGTGTTCGGCCGGTGTCAGATTCTCCTGATTAAAAAACTTCTCAAGTCTTTTGCTGCGAAAGGTCGTCCCCAGCGGGCTGATCCGGGCGCTCCACGTCTGATCGGTCCTGACGCGCACGGGTTGAATCCAGACAAGGTAAGTAAAGGCGCCAGACAGGTTGTCAAATCCCTTGTGGAGGCAGGGTATTGTGCGGATCTGGTCGGGGGTTGTGTTCGAGACCTGTTGCTCGACAAGCGCCCCAAAGATTTCGATGTCGTCACTGACGCCTCCCCGGAAGAGGTGCGCCAGGTGTTCCCGCGGGCCAGGATAGTGGGCCGCCGGTTCCGGATTGTTCACGTACGAGTAGGGCGGGAAGTGATCGAGGTGTCCACCTACCGGGCCGGCAACGAGGATGAGGCCGAACGAGAAGATTCTGCGAAAAACAAATTTGGGCGGATTCTCCGGGACAACGTTTTTGGCACCCGCGATCAGGACGTCCACCGGCGAGACTTCACCGTCAACGCGCTTTACTACGACATCAATACCAACACGGTGGTCGACTATGTGCGGGGACTCGATGATATCGAGGCGGGCCGCCTGCGATTTATTGGTGATCCCTTTACCCGGATAAATGAGGATCCGGTCAGGATGCTTCGAGCGGTTCGGTTCAAGGCCAAGTTGGGTTTGGCATTGGATTCGGGTCTGGAAGCTCTTTGTCGGGATCATGCCCGGTTGATCCGACATGTCCCGCCTGCGCGACTTTTTGATGAGGTTTTAAAGCTCTTTCATAGCGGTCATGGCGTCGAAACTTTCTGGCTGTTGCGCGAGTTCGGCCTCTTTGCGGAACTTTTTCCGGAGGCCGACCGTTCTTATGGGGAAAAGGATTTAGACCCCGACACCGGTATTGTTCTGAAAGGTCTTAAGAATACCGATTTGCGGATCTCCCAGCGAAAGCCCGTGATTGCGGCGTTCCTTTTTGCGTGCCTTTTTTGGAGGCCGGTCCGCCTGAAGTGCGATCGCCACGAAGCCAAACGAAAGAACCATCCCCAGATTCTGCAAAGGGCGGCATTTGATGTCCTTGGCCGGGAGACTGAGCGGGTCATGATTCCAAGAAGGGTGAGCACGGTCGTCATCGAGATCTGGGATATGCAGAGCCGACTGGAAACCCGACGTCCCCGGATGGTTGAAAAGCTGCTGGAACATCGTCGATTCCGAGCTGCTTATGACTTTCTTTTGTTGCGCTCAGAGTCTGGAGAGGTTGACTCGGGATTAGCCAAGTGGTGGACCGATATTCAGGAATGCGATGAGTCGAGTCGCCAAAAAATGATCAAGGAACTGGGCAGCAGCGGCCCTCCAAGAAAACGTCGGAAACGACAAAGACGACGGCCCAAGAGTCCCAATGGAAACGTCCGATGACTGCTTCGGTCAAAACCTTTTTGGCGTGGATCGGTTTGGGGGGCAACCTCGGAGAGCCTCATTCGAACATTTCGAAAGCGCTCAACTGTTTGAATGAGGACAGCGGGAACGATGTTGAGGCAGTTTCCTCCTTGTACCGTACGGCGCCCATCGGCATTACCGACCAGCCGGACTTTATCAATGCGGTGGCGAGGATCCGCACAGTTGATGCACCGCAAGTGCTTCTTGAAAAGCTTTTGAATATTGAAGCCCGCCTCGGACGCGTACGGACGGAGCAGCAATTTGGACCTCGCGTGGTCGACCTGGACCTGTTGCTCTATGAGCAGGCTCAAATGGATACCCCGAACCTGACCCTACCGCATCCGAGGATGCATCTTCGGCGTTTCGTTCTCGAGCCGCTGTTCGAGTTGGAGGGAGACCTGACCTTGCCGGGAGGTCGTGAGATCTCTTTCTACCTGGCGCAGGCGCGCGATCAGGCAGCAGTGCTCGATGAGACTGCCAAAAAAAGGGATTAGATGCCGGCAGACGTTCAGGAAAGCGCAGGTATCGGGTAAAATTGCAGCCATATCCGACAAACTGTTCTCTCCCAAAAGCCTACTTCATGCTCTCAGTGTCGCCTGATTTTTTCGATGTCCGCTGACAACCGTTCCCGGCGGATTCTCTCTGGAATGCGGCCGACCGGCCGCCTGCATCTCGGCCATTACCACGGGGTGCTTAAGAACTGGGTCCGACTTCAGGAGGAGGCAGAGTGCTTTTTCTTCGTCGCCGACTGGCACGCCCTGACGACCCATTATGAAGAGCCGACGGCGATGGATGTCCATGTCTGGGACATGCTGGTTGATTGGATGGCTTCGGGTATTGATCCGGAAAAGGCCACGCTTTTCATACAGTCCCGGGTGCCCCAGCATGCTGAACTGCACTTGCTGCTTTCAATGATCACGCCGTTGGGATGGCTGCTCCGAGTCCCCAGTTTTAAGGATCAGCAGCAAAAACTAAAGGATCGTGATCTTGCGACTTATGGCTTTTTGGGATATCCGTTACTGCAGAGCGCCGACATCCTGATGTATCGAGCAACAGGTGTTCCGGTTGGGGAGGATCAGGTACCGCATGTGGAGTTGACCCGGGAAATTGCCCGCAGGTTCAATCACGTGTTTGGACGTGATGCCTCTTTCGAGGAAAAAGCCAATGAAGCCCTTTCACGGCTCGGGAAAAAGGCGGCGAAAGCGTACTCCAAGGCCCGGGCCCAGTGGCTTCAGGAGGGCAATACTGAGGCACGCGAGTCGGCGTCTGCGGCGATTGCGGGCTCGGCCAATATCTCAAGCGAGGATCGGGAAAGGCTGAGCGGCTTTCTGGATGGAGGGGGTCGTGTCATTCTACCTGAGCCCGAAGCGCTTCTGACCCCAGCGGCCAAGATGCCTGGTCTAGACGGCCAGAAGATGTCCAAGTCGTACAACAACACCATCCAGATGCGGGACGATCCCGAGCGGGTCAGTGCGCGACTGATGTCGATGCCAACAGACCCTGCCCGACAGCGACGCAATGATCCGGGAGATCCTGAGAAATGCCCGGTTTGGGATTTGCATCAGGTCTACACGGAAAGTGAGAAAAGAGCCGAATTGGCTGAGGGTTGTAAGAGCGCCGGGATCGGCTGTATCGACTGTAAAAAACCGCTGCTGGACGCGTTGCTGGAAGAGCAAGCCGTGTTGCGTGAAAGAGCCGCACCATTCGAAAAAAATCCTGCGCGTGCGCGGGAAGTAATAGAGACAGGATGTGCCCGGGCGCGGGAAGTGGCCGAGGAGACGCTCGACGAGGTAAGAACCGCTGTGGGGACCCTGTACACGTGAATGATGACGTTATAACCCCGCCAGATCTGGCCAGCGCGGATGACGGCGTGCGCGCTGTTGTCGCCGGAAAAGCACTCGAGCAGTGGCCGGCAGATCTTTATATTCCTCCCGAGGCGCTTGAGGTGGTTCTGGAAAGCTTTGAAGGCCCACTGGATCTTCTGCTCTATCTAATCCGAAAGCAGAATATCGATATCCTGAATCTTCCTGTCGCCGATATTACCCGGCAGTACATGCAGTACATCGATCTGATGCAGCGTATGCGCCTGGATCTCGCGGCCGATTATCTCGTTATGGCGACCATGCTCGCAGAGATCAAATCACGCATGTTGCTGCCGCGCCCTGATCCTGAGGAAGAAGACGAGGAAGATCCGAGAGCGGCCCTGATCAAGCGTCTTCAGGAGTATGAGCGATTCAAGAATGCAGCGGAGACGCTCGACGACCGACCTCGGCTGGAGCGTGATCTCTATCTTGTTTATGCCAGGGTGGAGGATCCTGATCCCCCTAAGGTAGAAGCGAGGGTCGATCTAGATGATCTCGTCGCAGCAATGCGATCTGCGATGATGGCAGCAGCCAGGCGCCAGCATCTTCAGATGGTGCCCGAGACCTTCTCGGTGAGGGAACGCATGACACAGATTCTTGATCGGGTCCGCAGCGGAGAATACGTAGCGCTGGGAGATTTTTTTACAAGCGAAGAGGGGAGAAAAGGGTTGGTAGTGAGCTTTATTGCAATTCTTGAGTTGGTCAGGGACGGCATTTTGACTGTTGCGCAAAATGAAGCCTTTTCCCAGATTCATGTGAAGGCGAAATCCGCATGAGTGGTTCGAAAGAGATCGAGAACGCCATTGAGGCGGCGCTGTTTTCTTCCGAGCGCCCATTGGATGCTCGGGATCTGCAGACACTTTTTTCCCAGAAAGTCGATAAAAAGGATATCCAGTCCGCGCTGGAGACTCTTCAGTTCCACTATTCGGAGCGGGGGGTCGAGCTCGTAGAGGTTGCGGGCGGGTTTCGCTTCCAGACAAAAGTGGCTCATGCTCCTGCACTGCGGGCGCTGCGCGAGAGCCGTCCGCCACGATACTCCCGGGCTCTCCTGGAGACGCTCGCAATCATTGCGTACCGCCAACCCGTGACTCGTGGGGATATCGAAGATATTCGGGGAGTCACCGTTACAACAGAAATCATGCGGGTCCTGTTGGATCGCGAGTGGATCCGTCAGTCAGGCACCCGTGAGGTTCCCGGGCATCCTGCGCTTTATGCCACCACCCCCGGTTTTCTCGAGTACTTTGGTCTCACATCCCTCAAGCAGTTGCCGGATCTGGAAGATGAACGGCAGTTAGCGGATATTGCTAAGGAATTGGGTATCGAGATGCCGGAGTCGCTTGCACCGGTGCCACCGGCTCCAGCGGAGGGTGAAACGGTTGATGCTGATACGCCGGACCTAGGCGAAAGTGAGCCCGTTCCATTTGCCGAAACAACCGAGCCACCATCGGCTGATGGATACCCCGAGAGCAATCCTGTGCGCGATGAGGTGGAAATTCAGGAGCCTGATGCTGACGCGGTCACCAAGGCTGCCTTGACTTCGGAATTTGACTGAACGGATTCAAAAAGTCCTTGCCCGAGAAGGGCTCGGGTCCAGGCGAGAGATAGAGCGCTGGATCGGTGAAGGTCGCGTTACCGTCGACGGCCGGCTCGCAGAACCCGGGCAGCAGATAGAAAGCTCCTCCCGAGTCGAGGTGGATGGGCGGTCGATCTCTCGAGGGACGACAGCGTCAGCCCCCGCCAGGCTCCTGCTCTACCATAAGCCCGTCGGTCAGATCTGTTCGAGAGATGATCCACAGGGAAGGACTACGGTGTTTGAGGCTTTGCCCCGTCTGCGCGGCCGCCGTTGGGTATCGGTTGGACGTTTGGATATCAACACCTCTGGCCTGCTCCTGTTTACAACCGATGGAGGGCTCGCCCACCGATTAATGCACCCCTCAAGCGGGATCGAGCGGGAGTATCGTTGCCGGGTGCGAGGTAACCCCGGTGAGCGGGAGTTCAAACGTCTTTTGGCCGGTGTTCGACTGAGTGGCCAGGTGTGCCGTTTTGAATCGATTGAGGCCGGCCGCGGGTCTGGAGCGAACCGGTGGTTCCAGGTGGTGCTCAAAGAGGGGCGCAACCGTGAGGTGCGACGCATGTGGCAGAGTGTCGGGTGCACGGTGAGTCGCCTCATTCGGGTCCGCTACGGCCCATTTCGCCTGGGTCGACAACACGGGGCCGGAACCTGTTTGGAGCTGAAGGCGCCAGATTGGGATCGGGTGTTGCAGCAAAAAGGCGAGCCCCGGCGAGGGGCCCAAACCAACAAAACCGGTCGCAAGCGCACCAGGTCTTCTCAGCGTTACTGATTGCTATCTTTTTTGGGATTCAGATGGGTCGCATCCGACTCAATTCGGCCCCGAAAATCAAACGCTTTTCCAAATCCCTTAACCCATTGCCCCCCTAAAGGCTTGAGGGAGAAGAGTTCGAAATCAGGTAACGAACTCAGAACATCGATGAGTTCGCCAAATCGTGAGGAGAATGCCGGAATCAATTCGTCCCAGGTGGGCGACTGACGGGAAAACCGTTCTGCCTCACATTGAAAACGCAGTCTCCGGCGCGCATAAATCTGCTGGGCCGCCGCCTCACTCTCAATAAAGAGTACCGCAGCGCGCGGGTCCTTAATGAGATTGCCCGTGTGTGCCGAGAGGTGGCTTGTGAGGATGAAAAACCGCTTGTCGTGATCAACAAACGGTGTATAGCTGAGGTCTGGAGAGCCATCAGGGTTCAAGGTAGACAGCAGCAGCGATTCAAAGCCGTCGATGAACGCTTCACACTCCGCCTGCAGCTTGGTATCAAGACCCACTGAGCTCTCCTCCGTTGAGACGAGACATTATTGCGTCGGGAGTTCTGTAGTCATCGAAGAAGACACCAGGATGGCTGATTAGTGCGAGTTTTGGTTGAGTCGCTCGAACCCAGTCTTTAGGTCCACGATGAGGTCTTCAAAATCCTCTAACCCGGCGTGGATTCTGAGCGTGAACTTGGACGGATCCCACTGGGTCGCACTGCGGTATTGCTCTGGATAAACCGGAATCATGAGGCTTTCGAAGCCGCCCCAACTCGCACCGATCCTGAAAAGTGTCATGCCGTTAACCATATCGAGGACGGCCTCGCGGGACTTTGACTGCAGCACGATGCTGAATAGGCCTGAAGCCCCGAGAAAATCCCGTTTCCAGATAGCATGGTCAGGGTGGCCAGGCAGTCCCGGGTGCAGTACCTCTGCCACTTCTTCGCGCTCATTAAGCCACTCTGCCAATGCGAGCCCCTGCTTGTGATGGGCTTTAAGACGAGTAGAAAGGTTTCGGATACTGCGAAGCGTCACATAGGCGTCATCCGGGCCAACACACTGACCGAGGTGGCGGTGGGTGCGTCGGACAGGGCGCCAGGCGTGCTCTGCACAGATGATGGCACCCATCACAACATCACTATGTCCCGAGAGATACTTTGTGGCCGCATGGACCGAAACATCCACACCATGACTGAACGATTTAAAGAATAAGGGCGTGCTCCACGTGTTGTCGAGAATTGTGGTGACTCCGCGATCACGCGCCACCTTGGTGATGGCGGGAATGTCCTGTATCTCGAAGGTAAAAGACCCGGGGGATTCCAGAAAAATCACCCGGGTGTTGGGTTTAATGAGGGTCTCTATTGCCCCGCCCAGATGGGGATCATAATAGTCCACGGCGATGTTCATACTGGAAAGATGTTCGTCGCAGAAAGATCGCGTCGGGGGGTAAACGGTATCGGCAATTAGCGCATGATCACCTGGCTTAAGAAACGAGAGCAGCGCAACGCTGATTGCCGCGAGTCCCGAGGGCACGAGTACCGCATCATGACCGCCCTCGAGGTCTGCGAGAACTTCTTCGAGGTCAAAACTGGTCGGAGTCCCCAGTAATCCGTAAATGACCTTTCGCCTATTCGTGGTTGGGTCATGCCTTGTTTCAAACGATTCAACATCCGGATGAAGTATCGTTGAGGCATGATAGACGGGCGTATTAACGGCGCCATGATGTTCGTCCGAGGTGCGACCGTTGGTGATCGCCCGAGTCGCATCGGCAGGGGTTTTGGGAGGTGGGGTGTTCTTCATGGGGACGTGGATCCGAGACCCGGACTCTATCAATCCCAGGCCTCAGGGTCGAGTCATGTCGGGATGTTATTTTGATGCGGGGTCGCTAAACTCAACCCTCAGATATCGCGAAAGGATTTCCAGAACAATGGCAAAAGTAGAGCGTGACTGGTACGACCGCTACATGATGCCGAACTATGCACCGGCAGCAATGATTCCTGTGCGTGGCTCGGGTTCACGGATGTGGGATCAGGAAGGCAGGGAGTACATAGATTTTGGCGGTGGGATTGCGGTTAACGCCTTAGGCCATGCTCATCCGCAACTCGTCGCCGCATTGACGGAGCAGGCCAATCGGCTTTGGCATACCTCAAACGTTCTGGCTACTGAACCGGCTCTACAGTTGGCCCGGCGGCTGGTGGAACTCACTTTTGCGGATCGGGTCTTCTTCAGCAACTCGGGTGCCGAAGCCAACGAAGCCGCCCTCAAACTTGCTCGGCGGTACGCCTTCGACCATCATGGCGAAGAAAAAGACCGGATCCTGGCGTTTGAGAATGCATTTCATGGACGGACACTTTTTACGGTAACCGCTGGGGGGCAAGCCAATTATCGTCAGGGCTTTGGGCCCTTGCCCGGCTCGATCGAGCACCTTCCGTTTAACGATACCCAGGCGCTGACCGAGGCTTTCGGCGATGATGTCTGTGCGGTGATTGTTGAGCCGGTTCAGGGAGAGGGGGGCGTGATCGCCGCCGACCAGACGTTCCTCGAGGCGATCAGACGGCTTTGTGATCAACACAATGCGCTGATGATCATCGATGAGGTGCAGACGGGTGTGGGGCGAGTGGGGACGCTTTACGCATATGAATCCTTCGGCGTCATCCCGGACATCCTGACAACAGCGAAAGGCCTGGGCGGAGGTTTTCCCGTGGCTGCCACACTCTCGACAGCGCACGTTGCAGACTCGTTAAAAGTCGGCACTCATGGAAGTACGTGGGGCGGGAATCCGATGGGATGCGCGGTAGCAAGCACGGTGCTCGATATTGTGAGTGAACAAGGCGTCCTGCAGGGGGTTCTGGATAGACGGAGCCGGATCGAAAGGAGCCTCCGTGAACTCGGAGAGAAATACGGTGTGTTCTCAGACGTTCGTGGGTTAGGGCTTCTGATGGGATGCGTGTTGACCGAGCCCTGGCAGGGGAAAGCACGCGATCTTATGCAGGCCGCTCAGGATGAAGGCGTCTTTGTGCTGGTTGCGGGAGCGAGTGTCTTGCGTATCGCGCCGTCGCTGATTATTTCAGAAGAAGATATTGCAGAAGGGCTTGAGCGCTTGGAGCGCGCGATCAGTAATTTCATTTCGGCCGACAACGCCTAGAGCGCTTTACCAAGCGTTTTCCCGTTACTGAAACTCACTCACCGAGAAACGGGTGAGGGCATCTTCCCCCATGAAGCGGACTTCGCTCTCGAGCAGAGGGGTCCTGCTGATGACTTCTCCGCGGCGAACGACAAACAGCCGGTTGGCGCGTAATCGGATTGCCTCGGTCGGGTCTTTTGCCTGAAGGACAACCAGGTCCGCATTGCAGCCGATCTCAAGCCCATAGCCGTCGAGTTGCAATGTACGCGCGGGGTTCACCGTGACCGCGTTAAACATGTCTGCGGTTTCGTGGACGCCCGTCATTTGCCCTACATGAAGCCCCATGTGGGCGACTTCGAGCATGTCGTGGCTACCGCCGGCATACCAGGGATCCATTACGCAGTCATGCGCGACTGCGTAGTTGATGCCTCGCTGCATCATTTCCTTAACTCTTGTGAGCCCACGGCGTTTTGGGTAGGTATCTTTGCGTCCCTGAAGCGTGATGTTGATGAGGGGGCAGGCGATCGCATTGACCTCATTTTCCTGCATCAACCCAAGCAGCTTGTCGGCGAGAGTGTTATCCATGGAGTGCATAGAGGTGAGATGGGATCCGGTTACCCGGCCCTGCATACCCAGTTGGGCCGTCATGGAGATCAGGGTTTCGATATGGTGCGAATTGGGGTCGTCGGATTCGTCACAATGCATATCCACCATCAAGCCGCGGTCCGCAGCAATTCGGCACAGTGCTTCCACTGAGCGTCGACCGTCATCGTAGGTTCGCTCAAAGTGCGGGATTCCTCCCACGACATCTACGCCAAGATCCAGCGCGCGTTCCAGGAGAGAGACGGCATTCGGATCCCGAAAGTAACCGTCCTGTGGAAAAGCTACCAGCTGGAGATCCAACCATGGACTGACTTTTTTTCTGACCTCAAGCAGTGCGTGCACGGCCGTCAGCGCAGGATCACCAATGTCCACATGGGAACGAATCGCAAGGCTGCCCTTCGCCACCGCCCAGCGGCACAACAGCAGCGCTCTTCTCTCAACATCCTCTACCGTCAAATAAGGTTTGATTTCGCCCCAGAGGCTGATCCCTTCATAGAGCGTGCCGCTTTCGTTGTAACGAGGGGTTCCATACGTCAGGGTGGAATCCATGTGAAAGTGGCTGTCCACAAATGGCGGGGAGACGAGGTAGCCCGCCGCGTCAATTTCCTCTCGCGCAGGCATGTCCAGCCTGCCTCGCCGTTCTTTAATCTTCCCGTCTAGGCACCCGAAATCGACCGTCTCGCTCTGACCGGCCAGCCGAGCGTTCCGGATAATTAGATCAAGCATCCAAAAGCCTCCCGGAACTAATGAGGTGCGCATCTGCTGCGCTCCAGGAGACAAAGAAAGTGTCTCCCTCCTCGAGCGACATCTTGGCGAGATCTCTTTGCCTGGTTTGGATCTTGAAGTCTGATCCATCCTGCAGTTCGGCGAATAGTGTGACAATCGACCCGACAAATTCCTCGCTTATGAAGCGACATTGCAAGCTGTTTTGGGTTCCGGGATCGTCCAGAGAGATCTGGACAAGGTCTGCGCTGATCACCATATCGAGGGAATCGCCGACATGATGAGCGTCCTTGGACCCGACGTCACACTGAAACATACCCAGCGCGGTCTCAATTTCGAGATTGCCCCCCGCTTGAGAAACGGATCCGGAAAGAATGTTGTTCGCTCCAACAAAGTCGGCCACGAAACGTGAGGCCGGACTTCGGTAAATTTCTTTTGGCGATCCGAGCTGCTCAATGCGTCCCTGACTCATGATCACCACCCTGTCAGACATGGCGAACGCTTCTGATTGGCTATGCGTGACATAGACAAACGTAATGCCCAATTCTTTCTGCAGCCGAGACAGGACGCCCTGCATGCGGATCACGAGATTGGCATCCAGCGCACTCAAGGGTTCGTCCAGCAGGAGAATACGTGGCTCAGTCACAAGAGACCGCGCGAGTGCTACGCGCTGTTTCTGTCCTCCGGAGAGTTGACTGATATCCCGTTCAGCCAGTTCGAGTATCTCCATCCGCTCCAGCCACTTACGCGCACGTGCTTGGCGTTCCTCCGCCGGGACCTGGCGCATTTTTAATCCGAATTCGACGTTTTTCTGCACGTTTAAAAAAGGAAACAGCGCGAGGCTTTGCCAGACCATTGGCGTGTCTCTCTCGACACTGCTGATTTCATTGATTCGTTGACCATCAAGACGGATTTCACCGTCGCTTGGCTCTTCAAGGCCGGCCAACATCCGCAGGGACGTGGTTTTTCCGCAGCCCGAGGGACCCATGATGGCCAAAAACTCCCCTTCGTAGATCTCGAGGTTCATCGTATGAACCGCAGTGACGTCGCCGTACCTTTTGGATACGCCGTCAAAGGTCACCAAAGGACGCGAGGAAGAGGAGTCGCTCATGCTTATATTCCGGTAGCAGTCTGATTGATGGTTTTGCGCATCAGGATCAATTGCGCGAGGATAACGAGCGTCATGGACGTAATGAATACGATGGAGCCGATGGCGTTAATCTGCGGGTCGGTATTGCCTTGCAGGATCTCCAGAATGATAACCGGTACCGTTTTGTTGAGTCCGGAAACAAACCAGGCGACCGCAAATTCATCAAAGGACACCGCGGCGGTCAGACAGAAAGCCGAAGCGATTGCCGGACGGCAGAACGGAACGATGACCTCCCGCATTGCCCGCCAGTTGGAGGCACCGAGATTCCATGCTGCAGATTCGAGGTCGGGATTAATCTGGGCGAGGCGCATGCGTATCACCGCCATTGCAAAAGGTGAGCACAACACCACATGACTGACC
Source organism: Gammaproteobacteria bacterium (assembly GCA_011523045.1). Taxonomy (GTDB): domain Bacteria; phylum Pseudomonadota; class Gammaproteobacteria; order Arenicellales; family UBA868; genus UBA868. The sequence continues at coordinate 27,971 of WTHR01000139.1, forward strand.
ACGATTGAGTAAATTTCGCCCGACATATTGATCCGGGCGAGCAGGGCGAGCATGGCCAATCCCATGATGACAAGCGGGATCGTCGGAGGCAGGAGGGCGAGCGAGAGATAGAGCGCCTTTCCGGTAAAGTTATAGCGATAGTCGGTATAGGCGGTGCAAAAACCAATAAACGTCGAAAGGGTTGCTACCGTGATGGAAACGATTCCACTCACCCGAAAAGCGTCCCAGACATCCGGGTCAGCAAAGATCGTTTCGTACCAATGTGTCGTGAAGTGGCCCAACGGGATCGTCGGAAATCGATCGGAATTTACCGAAAAGATAAAGCTCGTCACGATCGGGGTAAATACAAAAATAAACACCAGTACGACGTAGCCCCGCAGCACCAGATTTTTGGAAGCACCCTTACTCATGATCGCTTCCTGTAGGCTGCCGCAACAGAGGCAAACATGATGGTGAGCAATGTCACAATCATCACGATAGCCACCACCGCGGCCCTTGGCCATTGTTGACCTGACTTGGTGGTATCAATGATCAGGATACTTAGGGTTGGCGGTTTAGAGCCGCCAAGGTAGTACGGACTGACAAAATCTCCGAAGGTCAGAATAAAAGTAAAAACCGCGCCCAGGATGATTCCAATCTTGGCGAGGGGAATGATGACCTGAAACACTGTCCGCAAACGTCCGCAGCCAAGATTGTGGGCGGCTTCGATCAGTGTTCGGTCAACGTTGGCAAGGGAGATCAACTGCAGCACCACCACGAGAGGCAGACACAGGGTGAGATACCCCACGAGGGTGCCAAAGAAATTATTCAACAATTGGAAGGGGCCTAACCCCACAAATGCGAACAGGGTATTGAAGATGCCGTTGTCATTGAGAAAGATCTGCCAAGAGTAGGTGCGGACCAGGTAGCTGGTGAAGAAGGGCACGATCAGGAAAAACAGGGCCCAGCGGCGAACTTTGGGCGAGACCTTAAAAGCGAGCGCAAAAGCGCAGGGGAACGCAAGGATGCTGGTGACAAGGGTTGCCACGCCCGCATACCCCAACGTGCGCCAGTATGCATCCCAAAAGTATCCTTTGGAGAACATCTTGACCCAGTTGATTGTGTCAAAGCCTGGGACCATGCGGTAGTTCTTTACGAGCCAGAAACTCAGAACCACCAGAAAGATCAACGGGAAGACAAAAAAGATCAACTGCCAGATCACAATCGGCATCGACCAGGTCAG
>WTHR01000078.1 GCA_011523045.1 Gammaproteobacteria bacterium
CATTAAAGGCCTACATCACGGAAACCGGCAAGATCATGGCCAGCCGCAACACAGGCACCAAAGCGCGATATCAACGTCAGTTGGCAACGGCCATCAAGCGAGCGCGGTTCCTCGCTCTGTTGCCGTATACCGATCAACATTGAGGAGTAAGCCATGGAATTGATTCTTCTTGAAAAGATTCAGAACCTAGGCGACCTGGGAGACATCGTAAACGTCAAGTCCGGGTATGGCCGAAATTTCCTGATCCCTCAGGGCAAAGCTATGCCTGCGAGCGCGGATGCCAAAGAAGAGGTAGAAGCACGTCGGCGAGAGTTGGCGAAATTGGACTCTGAGCGTCGCGAGGCGGCAGAAGCGAAAGCTGCGCTGCTTCCAGATCGCCTCACCGTGAAACGTCTGGTCGCTGAAGAGGGCAAGTTGTTCGGCTCAGTCAGTCCGGTCGACATTGCCGAGTTGCTGCAAGCCGCTGACATCGCGGTCCAGCGTTCTGAAGTTTCGATGCCCGAGGGGCCGATTAAAACGACAGGCGAACACTCCGTTGCGTTAATTCTCCATCCTGAAGTCCAGGCTTCCATACTTATCGTCGTCGAACCAGAAAATGAGGTCGCGAGCGCTTCTGAGGCGGCAGATTCGGCTGAAGGCGCGTCGGAGCAAGACGAGGCACCTCAAGATCCGGAAGAGACTGTGGATTCCGCGCCGAACGGCGGTTAACTTGATCGCCCCGGCTCCGAGTTGCGGGGCTCGCGGGTAGCCTGATCGTTGAGTAGGGCCATCGCTGTCTTTACAGCGCGGCCTTGTCTAGAATAGTTGCTCGTGCTGTAAACGGAGTCCCGTAGCGTAGTCTCATCGTCATGGCTCAGACATCGCCAACCCTAAGTGCAGTTACCAGCATGGCGCGGGTGCCTCCGCAAGCCCAAGAGGCGGAGCAGTCTGTTCTGGGCGGGCTTCTCGTGGACTCCCGAAAATGGGACGAGGTTGCCGAGGCGGTGCGCGCAGAAGACTTCTATACTCGAGCCCATCGGGAAATCTTCACTGCAATTCACGCGTTGCATGGGTCAAGCCAGGCTGTCGATGTGGTCACCACGTCGGAGTGGCTGAAGAATAACGGCACCCTGGAGCCCGCTGGCGGACTGGCTTATCTAGGAGAGCTGGCCAACCGGACACCCGGAACGACCAATCTCAAAGCCTACGCTCAAATCGTTCGTGAACGCTCGATCCTGCGCTCCCTGATTGCCGCTGCGAGCGATATTTCTGAAAAGGCTTATCAGCCTGAAGGTCTCGATATCAACGCGTTACTCGACCACGCTGAAAAAGCGGTGTTTGAAATTTCAGATGCCGATAGACGGGGGTCGTTTGGATTCAAGGCAATTCAGGGTTTACTGTCCCAGGCGGTCGACCGTATCGAAGAGCTGTTTCAATCCAAGGGTGGAGTGACTGGAGTTGCGAGCGGCTTTCACGATCTGGATGCGCTGACCTCTGGTCTGCAGGAAGCCGATCTGGTTGTTATTGCGGGTCGGCCATCCATGGGAAAGACCTCTCTCGCCATGAATCTCGCAGAGAATGCTGCAGTCGGGTCGAAACTGCCTGTCGCGGTGTTCAGTATGGAGATGCCGGGCCATCAGTTGGCAATGCGGATGCTCGCATCCTTGGGCCGAATCAACGCCCACCGGGTCAGGACCGGCCAGTTACAGCCAGAAGACTGGCCCCGACTGACGTCTGCAATGGGGTTGCTCGATGAAGCGCCAATTTTTGTAGACGACACCCCGGCGTTGACCCCGATGGAGTTGAGGTCTCGGATACGCCGACTGGTTCGCGAGCATGGCGATATTGGTCTTGTGATTGTCGACTATCTCCAACTCATGCAGACCGGAGACAACAGCGAAAACAGGGCGGTCGAGGTCGCCAACATTACTCGGTCATTGAAAGTCATTGCGAAAGAGTCTGGGGTCCCCGTGGTTGTGCTCTCCCAGTTGAACCGTGGCCTTGAGCAGCGACCGAACAAGCGACCTATCATGTCAGACCTCAGAGAGTCTGGGGCGATCGAACAGGATGCAGACCTCATCCTGTTCATCTATCGGGATGAGGTTTATAACGAAGACAGTCCCGAGAAGGGCACGGCGGAGATTATCGTAGCGAAGCAGCGTAATGGGCCTACCGGCACGGTTCGGCTTACATTCCTCGGGGAATACACTCGTTTCGAGAGTTATACCCCGGCATTCGACGATCAGGGATTTTGAGCCCGGGATCGAGGGACGCGAAGGGCCTCTTCCGACC
>WTHR01000099.1 GCA_011523045.1 Gammaproteobacteria bacterium
GCGGTATAGAGATCTACAAATTCGGCGCGACGGGTTGGCCAAGGGCGTTACTGCTCCTCGTCGCGGTCGCCGCAATGGGTCAGTTCCTGTTTCAGTTCGTTGCAGGAGACAAAGCGACCTCAGGCACCGTTGGTGCGGCATCAGATGATGGTGCGGAGGAAGCAGCGCGCCAGTCGGGACATTCCCATTTTCGCTGGTATGTTTCGACCTTCAGCCTTCTGATTCTGCCATTTCTGTATATGCGCTCTCACGATCTGGTGGGAATGTTTCTGGAACTGGATAAGGAAGGAATTCATTCGGTCAAGTTGATCGCGGCGCCAGTCCTGCTTGTTGTCTATCTACTGCTGGCAAGAGGTAACCACGTTGGCGCTATCCTTACGCTCCCGCTGTTTTTCGCGGCGATGCTGGAGGACCTGGGTTTTTATTCGATGGCGCCACTGTTTATTGTCGGTGTCACCTTGCTGATGGGAGAACGCCGCCCCCAATGGATAGCGCTGACCGCAGCGCTGATCATGGGCGTATTGCTTTTCACCTTCGTCAGTCTCTTATATGTTGGTCTGCCGACCGGCAATATCAGTCCTTTCTATGATCTGAGTCACTGGATAGTGACAATGATCCAATAACGCGAAGGCTTAAGTTCAAGTGGATCCATTCAGCAACTTCATTACCGGAACAGTTACGCTCTTCAGCGATCCGCTCGGTATCCTGATTTTTTTTGGCGGAGTGATCGGCGGCATGCTCTTTGGGGCGATTCCGGGGGTCAGCATGCTCACCCTCGCGGCGATACTGCTGCCATTCACAGCACATCTTTCGGCAGAACACGGCATCATGCTGTTCTCCGTTATCTACTGCACAGGGGTGTACGGCGGGGCCATCACCGCCATTCTGTTTAATATTCCCGGCGCACCGGAAAATGCGCCGACCGCGTTTGATGGGTATCCCATGACCCGTAATGGGCAGGCCGGCAAGGCCGTAGGCGCCGCGGTCATGTGCTCGGCAATCGGTGGGACAGTATCAGCGGTGATCATGATGGCCGCTACGGCGCCCATTGCCAACTGGGCTATCTCTGCGTTTGGTCCGCCCGAGATTTTTGCGCTGGTCTTTTTCGGTCTGGCAGTCGCCGCTACGGTGGGTGCCAGAACATTGTGGAAGGGTTGGTTGTCCATCCTGCTCGGACTGATGATCGCGGTCGTGGGGATGGATCCGGTGGGGGGTATCGAACGCTACGATTTCGATATGCCATATCTGCTCGCAGGAATTCATTTCATCCCCACGATTTTAGGTTTCTTCGCTGTCTCGGAAATATTTGTCCAGGCGGAAAGAAAAGCGACCGGAGTCTACGAGGCACCCAAACTTAGCGTGAATTTCCCTTCAGTTGCGGAACTGATCGCGCACAAGTTTGCCGTGGTGCGCTCAATTGTGATCGGCTTTTTCTGCGGCATCCTGCCTGGTATTGGTGCGACGCTGGCTGCATTTATGGGTTACAACGAAGCGGTCAGGTGGTCCAAGGATCGGAAAGCTTTCGGCACTGGAAAGCTGGAGGGCGTAATCTCCTCTGAAACCGCCAATAACGCCGCAACTGGTGCGGCCATGATTCCGCTGCTGGCATTAGGATTGCCGGGCGGCGCATTGACTGCAATGATGGTGGGCGTCTTTCAGATGCACGACATGGAACCGGGGCCGCTGGTGTTTCTGAATAGTCCCGATTTGGTGTGGGTCGTCTTTGCAGCAATGTTTTTCGCCAACCTGTCTATTTTGTTGGTGGGCTTTCTGGAGACCAAGACCATCATCAATCTTCTGAGGATCCCATTTCAGTTCCTGGCTCCGCTGATTCTGCTGCTCGCTACCGTGGGGGCCTATGCGGTCCGGGGGTTGGTTATCGATGTTGTGGTGATGTTCATCGCAGGTGTTGCGGGCTTTTTTCTCCGGCGTTCGGGATACTCCGTCGCGGGAATCGTGCTGGGGTTGATTCTCGGCAAGATCGGTGAGCAGACGTTTGCGCAGGCGATGCAGATGCTGCATTTCGAGTGGACCGGATTCTTTGATCGCCCCATCGCCGCGCTCCTGATCGTAGCGGCGCTTTTGACGGTTGCGGGCAGTATCTATAGCGCGTTCTTCAGAAAAGACTGACACCAGACTCGTCTTGAGAAGAGCGTAGTAGTTACACAAACCCCGGGCAAAAAGCCCGGGGTCTTCTCTCGTGTGCGGACCATGGTTTGGGGTTAAGAGCCCCGTCGGCTTTACGAGTCAGTTCGTATTGAAC
>WTHR01000157.1:0-27381 GCA_011523045.1 Gammaproteobacteria bacterium
TACTCAAAGTTGACTAGAGGATGTGGTTGGCGTTTTTCGCGAAGACCATAAATGAAAAAGTGATTTAGTAATTCTGACTCACCAGTTGTTGCTATATCGGCGTTGTTAGCGGCATAGAAATCTGAGTGGATTAACGGGTGCGGACTTCGATTGATAGCCAAGCCCCTGAGAGCAAAATCTAGCAGGGGATTTAGCTGTTTCCCGCTATGAGGGCATTGTTCTCGGTAGTGCTTTTCGTCAAATAAAATACTAGGACTAAGAAACTCGGTTGAATTTCTAGAAAGACAGTGTGCTAGAGGATCCCACCATTTGGGAAATCTATGCCGTACCTGCGATTGGTAGAAGTCGGAATCAAATAACCCGAGTTTCTCAATCGTTTGGTAGCCCCGAACGAATTGCAAGATATTTGGTCTTCCGAAAAAACACGCCCAGAAAGATATTCTTAGGGTGTTATAAGTAGAACTGTCCATGTGTCGCGACAAATTGTCCGTGGGCTTTTTGGTTCGTCGAATAGATCAGCCTCCTTCAAAACTGATCAGCGTACGTACCGGAACATCCATCGCTGCCAGTTTTTCCCGGCCGCCAAGGTCGGGAAGATCGATCACAAAACTTGCGCCGACGACTTCAGCGCCCGCCTGGCGTACCAGTTGAACAGCGGCACACGCGGTGCCGCCCGTCGCAATCAGATCGTCAACGATCAGCACCTTCTGGCCCGGCTCAAAACTGTCGGTATGGATCTCGACTTCATCGCTACCGTACTCCAACTCATACTCGACCGAGAGCGTTTGCCAGGGCAGTTTGCCCTTCTTCCTGATCGCAACGAAGCCAACCGATAACTGGTGCGCAACGGCGCCGCCGAGAATAAATCCACGGGCCTCGATTCCCGCGACACAGCCGATGCCGCTGCCGGCAAAAGGCTGCACCATTTCGTCCACCGCCTGGCGAAACCCCGAAGGGCTCTGCAGCAGGGTGGTGATATCCCGGAAGATGATTCCTTTTTTGGGGTAATCCGGCAGTGAGCGAATCAATCCCTCAAGCGGCTGAGCCATCTAGCTTTCTCCTTTAAGCATCCGTCCAGCGACGGCATCCAGTTTCTCGAGTAACGCGGAATCTCTGGCGTCAGCATGTGTGATGAGAGCAGCCTGCAGCGCCTTATCATCACCCGAAGGACAGACAGCAGGACGCTCGGGCATTTTCTTGGCCACGGCCCGTACCAACTGACGCGCTTTCTCTGCATTACTGAGCAGCACCTGGATGATCGCATCGACTTCAACATTATCGTGATCGGGATGCCAGCAATCGTAGTCCGTCACCATCGCCACCGTGCAGTAGGGAATCTCCGCCTCGCGCGCCAGTTTGGCCTCCGGCATGTTGGTCATGCCGATCACGTCACAGCCCCATTCACGATAGAGATTGGATTCCGCGAGGGTAGAGAACTGCGGGCCTTCCATCACAAGGTAGGTGCCGCCACGCTGCATGGGGATGTCCGCGGTTTGGCACGCGGCCTCACACCAGTCACCGAGTCTCGCGTTAACGGGATGCGCCATCGATACATGCGCCACCATGCCTGTGCCGAAAAAACTTTTCTCCCGGGCAAAAGTGCGGTCGATAAACTGATCAACGATGACAAACGTACCCGGGGCCAGGTGGTCATGAAACGAGCCAACCGCTGACAAAGACACGATGTCTGTGACGCCGGCACGTTTCAGGGCATCAATGTTCGCGCGGTAATTGATCGACGAAGGACTAAAGCGGTGACCCCGACCGTGTCTTGGCAAAAAGACCAACTGAGTACCCTCCAGTTCGCCAAACAGGAGCTCATCCGAGGGCTCGCCCCAGGGCGAGGAGATCTTTTCCCATCGGACATTCTCAAGCCCGTCAATATCGTATAAACCGCTGCCGCCGATGATGCCGAGAACGGGCTTTGGGTGTAGTGCAGTCATGATCGTTGATTCTTGTCTGTCAGGATTTGGTAATTTGGTTAACCGCTACGCTGGCGACAGGTCCTGCGTTTGAGGTTACGCTAAGAGACCCGCGAATTAGAAGAGAGATGCCCCCAATTCCTTGACTGCGGCAAGCATCTCGGGCTCGTCCGTCAAAGCCTCGGCAATCGCGCAACGGCAGGCGGTGTTGGCATCGATGCCGTCGGCCATGAGTTTGGCGGCATGCACCAACAGCCGGGTGCTGGCGCCTTCTTCCAGACCATTGCCCTTGAGGTTGCGGGTCATTGCCGCAAAGCGCACCAGCCGCGTCGCAACCTCCCGATCGATACCTGACTCGCGGACGACAATATCGCGCTCCAGTTTCTCGTCGGGGTAGTCAAAGTCGATCGCCACAAAGCGCTGACGCGTACTTTGCTTGAGGTCCTTCAGTACGCTTTGGTAACCAGGGTTATAGGAGATGGCGAGACAGAACTCCGGCGACGCGTTGAGTGTTTCCCCGGTCTTTTCGATCGGCAGTTGGCGACGGTCATCCGCCAGCGGATGGATAATCACCGTCGTATCCTTACGCGCCTCGACGATCTCATCGAGATAGCACAGCGCTCCTGTACGAACGGCGTGGCTCAAAGGACCGTCGATCCAGCGGGTCTCTCCCCCCACAATCAAATACCTCCCCACCAGATCGGCAGATGTCAGGTCATCATGACATGAGACGGTCACGAGCGGGCGATGAAGGCGCCACGCCATATATTCCATGAAGCGGGTTTTGCCGCAGCCGGTTGGCCCCTTAAGCAGTACAGGCAGCTGATTGCGCCAGGCAGCTTCAAAAATCGCGACCTCATCCCCCTGTGCGGCGTAGTAGGGTTCTGTCTCGATGGTTTCTGCAACGGGCTCGACGGCGTTCATGTGATCTGCTCTGGCGTATCCGGCGTGAGTATCAAACCGACTGTACCTTAGACCTTAAAGGATTCGGGGAGTTTTTTCTTGACCGCCACGTTCTTGAGCTGTACGTACTTGGGGAGACCATTTTTCTGATAAGGGGGATAGTCCTCACCCTGGATCAGCGGCTCAAGATACCGCCGGCAGCGAGCCGTGATGCCAAAGCCATCGGTGCTGATAAAACTGCGGGGCATCATCTTCTCTTTGTTGGCCACACGCTTGAGATTCGCCTCACCGACTTTCCAGCGGTAGGGGTGATCCGACACGCGCATGATCGTCGGCATGACCGCATTTTTTCCGGCAAGCGCCATCTTGACCGCCGCCGCACCGGTGGCATACGCCTGTGCGACATCAGACTTTGAAGCGATATGCCGGGCTGAGCGTTGCAGGTAGTCCGCGACGGCCCAATGGTATTTGAAGCCAAGATCCTCTTTCACCATCCCGGCCACGACCGGCGCAACGCCGCCGAGCTGGGCGTGACCAAAGGCGTCACGAAGACCCTGGTCTGCAAGAAAACCGCCGTCGCGGCTGCGCACGCCCTCTGACACCACTACAGAACAGTAGCCGAAGCGCTTGACCTTTTTTGCGACCAGCGCCATGAACCGTTTGCGGTTGAAGGTGACTTCGGGAAAAAGAATCACGATGGGGATTTGGGTATCCTCGTCGCTTGCCATCCCTCCGGCGGCCGCGATCCAGCCGGCGTGGCGTCCCATCACCTCGAGAATGAAGACCTTGGTCGAGGTCTTTGCCATGGAAGCGACATCAAAACTGGCTTCGCGCGTAGAGACAGCAATGTATTTGGCGACCGATCCAAATCCCGGACAGTTGTCCGTTATCGGCAGATCGTTGTCGACGGTTTTGGGAATATGGATGGCCTGGATCGGATAGCCCGACGTCTTTGAAAGCTGCGACACCTTAAGGCAGGTATCGGCAGAATCTCCCCCGCCGTTGTAGAAAAAATAACCGATGTTGTGGGCTCTGAAGACATCAATCAGCCGCTGATACTCGGCGCGATTTTCCTCAAGGCTTTTCAGTTTGTAGCGGCAGGAACCGAATGCCCCCGATGGGGTCGTCTTGAGCGCCGCGATCGCGCTTTGGCTTTCCTTGCTGGTATCGATCAGGTCTTCGGTCAGGGCGCCAATGATGCCGTTGCGCCCGGCAATGACCTTGCCGATCTGCTGTCGGTGACGGCGGGCCGTCTCGATGACGCCACAGGCGCTCGCATTGATGACGGCAGTCACGCCGCCTGATTGTGCATAGAAGGCGTTTTTAATCTTTCCCATTTTTTGTCTCTTGGATTGGTGACCGCAAAAAGTCCAGATGCCCCGGAGCGGAGGCTGTCGGGCGAACGAGCTGGATTGACCGGCCGGATTATTCTAGCGGTCGCGAGCAGGCCCAACCCGCGAATCGTGCCTGCGCGAGCCCAAAGCGCACCTTATTTGAGTTCGATCCATTGACACTGAAAAAAAGGCCACTATAGTGTACGCCCCCAATTTTGACCCTCCCCAGCCTAAAAAGGCCTGTGAGACGGGTCCCAAGGGGTATCAAAACGGGTCGCACCAAGGCGTTCCCGCCAAGTTTGCAGAGAGGGCAGTATGAGGATTGTTTTGCTCGGAGTTCCCGGATCGGGAAAAGGCACCCAGGCCAAGCTGATGGCCGAGAAATATCGTGTTCCCCAGATTTCGACGGGGGATATCCTGAGAGCCGCGGTGGCGGACAAAACCGAAGTCGGCAAGAAGGTGGCCGCGGTGATGGCAGCGGGAGATCTGGTTTCTGACGATATCGTGATCGACGCTGTCACTGATCGTTTGAGAGGGCCGGAAAGCCGCCGGGGATTCGTGCTAGATGGATTTCCCCGAAATATCCCGCAGGCTCAGGAGCTGGATACGCGCCTCGGCTGGATGGGGCGACCTGTGCAACTCGTCCTGCATCTGGCGGTCGAAGAAGACGTGGTGATTAAACGTGTCACGGGCCGTCTGACCTGTGCCAATTGCGGCGCGATTTTCAACAAGTTCTTCTCGCCGCCCGCCAAGAAAGGTGTCTGTGACCAATGCGGGAGCAAAAAACTGGAGCACCGCGACGACGATAATGCGAAGACCGTTCGCGCCAGGCTCGCGTCTTATGAGCGCGATACCTCGCCGCTGATCTCCTATTACCGGGCCCAGCACAAGTTGCGTACGATCCCCGCGTCCGGCGGTTCCGATGGGATATTCGGCGCTATCTGTGAAGTGGTCGATACCGAGATCCGCCCCCTGGATAAAAAAGTGGTGGTGCTGCAGGAATCCAAAACACAAATCCGCCCACCGGCAGAGCGTGCGGAAGCCTCGGGCGGTTCAGATGGTGAACCCGCCAAGACGGTGAAGAAGAAAGCCGCCGGCGCCTCAGATAAGCAAAAGAAAAAGAAAAAGGTTGAAAAGAAGCCGGCAGCGAAGAAGGCGGCCAAGAAAGTGACCAAGAAAACCGTAGCGAAAAAGAAGGTTGCCAAAAAGGTGACCAAGAAAGCTGCTAAAAAAGCAGCTAAAAAAGTAACGAAGAAGGTCACCAAGAAAGCGGCTTCAAAAAAAACGGTCTCTAAAAAGAAGGTTGTAAAGACGACTCAGAAAAAAACCGCGAAAAAATCGCCGCCAGCAAAGGCGGCCAAGAAAAAAGCAACAAAAAAGACCGCGAAGAAGACCACCAAAAAGAGTCGGGTCCGGCGCTAAGGTCCGGCGCTAAGGTAAGTAGGCTAAGTCCATGGGTTTTTATCCTCTGTCCCGAATGCGCCGTCTTCGGCGGGATGCATTCAGCCGCGCGTTGGTGCGGGAGAGCAATTTAAGCGTCGACGATCTGATTCAGCCGGTATTCGTCTGTGAGGGGTCATCTATCCGGGAGCCGGTCCCCTCCATGCCCGGCGTTGAGAGGGTCAGCCTGGATCTTCTGTTGGATCGGGCTAAGGCGCTCGACGCGCTGGGAATCCCTGCCCTGGCGCTTTTCCCCGTGGTGGACGCCAGCGGCAAAACACCAGACGCCAAAGAAGCGTTCAACCCCGATGGGTTGGTGCCAAGGGCGGTGAGCGCGCTTCGCGAGACCGTGCCTGACATGGGGGTGATTACCGACGTGGCCCTGGATCCCTACACAGTCATGGTCAGGACGGCCTGCTCGACGAGGCAGGATACGTGACCAACGATGCCACAGTGGAGACTCTGGTGCAGCAGGCCTTGTGCCATGCCCGTGCCGGTGCGCAAGTGGTCGCACCCTCAGACATGATGGATGGCCGGATCGGCGCCATTCGCGAGGCATTGGAATCCGAGGGTCTCGTCAATACCCGGATCCTGGCTTACTCCGCAAAATATGCCTCGTCCTTTTATGGCCCGTTTCGCGATGCGGTGGGATCAGCGGGCAATCTGGGGGGCGGTAATAAATATACCTATCAGATGGATCCGGCGAACAGCGACGAGGCTTTGCGGGAGATCGAGCTTGATCTCGACGAAGGCGCGGATATGGTCATGGTCAAGCCCGGCATGCCTTATCTTGATATCGTGCTCCGCGTGAAGCAGGAGTTTGGTGTGCCGACTTTTGTCTATCAGGTCAGCGGCGAGTACGCGATGCTGTGTGCTGCCGGCAACAATGGATGGCTGGATCGCGATGCGGTAGTGATGGAATCGCTGCTGGGCTTTAAGCGTGCCGGTGCCGATGCCATACTGACCTACTTCGCCGAGGAAGTCGCGGCAGCACTGCAGCGGGACTGAAGACACCGGGCGTTTTTCGTCCGTGAATACCCCAGCGACCTGTCAACTACACTCCTCATAAATCCTCGTCATGACTTCCAAACCCCGACCCACCAAAATTGTCCTGCACCAGCAGTCCCGCACGCTGGAAGTCGCCTTTGATGACGACAACGTATTCAATCTTTCCTGTGAGTACCTAAGGGTTTTTTCGCCGTCCGCCGAAGTCAGGGGCCACGGCCCGGGGCAGGAGGTTTTGCAGACGGGTAAAGAGAACGTCAATATCTCCGCCGTGGAATCCGTGGGAGCCTATGCCGTAAGGCTCGTCTTTGATGATGGGCACGATTCGGGTATCTACTCGTGGGAAACGCTGTACGAATTAGGGTTGCATCACGATGCCTACTGGCAGGCCTATCTGGACAAGCTCAAAGCCGCGGGGCACGAACGCCAGCCGCACTGACAGGACTGAAGCAGCCGTTTCATGAACGAAGGCTCAACACATTTCGGTTTCAGTGAGATAGCGTCAGCGAACAAAGCGCAAAAGGTCGGCGAGGTTTTTACGTCGGTCGCAGATCGTTACGACCTGATGAACGACCTGATGTCTTTGGGCAGTCACCGCTTGTGGAAAGACTTTGCGCTGGCCCGCAGCGGCGTACGGGCAGGGCATCATGTCCTCGATGTGGCTGCCGGCAGTGGTGATATGACCACTCGATTCGCTAGGCAGGTGGGGGCGTCGGGCCGTGTTGTGATGACTGATATCAATGCGAGCATGCTGGCCTGCGGCCGGGCCCGCTTGCTGGACAAAGGCATCGGCCCCACTATTGATTTGTTGCTGGCCGATGCTGAGACGCTTCCCTTTGCCCCGGCGCAGTTTGACTGCGTCAGCATCGCTTTTGGTTTGCGCAATGTGACCCGTATCCCTAAAGCCCTGGCATCGATGAAAAGCATGCTCAAACCGGGTGGCCGCGTGTTGATACTGGAATTCTCCCATCCCGTGTCGGGCCTTCTATCCCGCGCCTATGATCTTTTCTCGTTTTCCGTGATTCCGCCGCTGGGACGGATGGTGACGGGAGATGAGCCAAGTTATCGCTATCTGGTTGAGTCGATCCGACGCCATCCGGACCAAGACACCCTGGCTCAGATGATGGCAGACGCAGGTCTTGAGGATGTTGCGTATCACAATCTCAGCGGCGGGATTGTGGCGGTGCATACCGGCTTTTGTTACTGAGACTGGCAAATTGAACGCACTAACCTCCCGTCTTGAAGCAATCCTGAACCGGGTGATCCGAGATTCGGGCGCGCAGGCGTTGGCCCACCTGCACAATCTTGAAGGCAAAGTCATCGCCGTTACGATCCGGGGACTGGAGGTAACGGGCTATGCCGCGGTCGAAAACGAGGAGATCCGCATCATTGACAAGACGGAACAGGCACCCGATGTCACGGTCGCCGGTTCGCCCGGGGATCTGATGGCGTTTTGCCGCCTGGGCGCGGACCCGGAACTCTTTCGCGGCGGGTCAGTGCGCATTGAGGGGGATGCCCAGTCGATGCTCGAACTCAAGGCGCTTTTCTCCGCTATCGACTTCGATCCTGAGGAGCAGCTTGCACAAGTAGTAGGAGATACCCTGGCGCACAAGACCGCCAACGGGTTGCGCTCTTTGGGCCGCTGGGCGGAAGACGTTGCCGACTCCGGGGCTGCCGGCATCGCTGAAACGCTTGTGGAAGAGACCCGCCTGCTGGCAAGCCGGCCCCGCGCAGAGCGCTTCATCGATAACGTGGAGACGCTGCGGGATGATTTTGCACGGCTTCAGCAGCGGATCGAGCGGCTGCGCGCCGCCGTAAAGCAGGATCAGATCTGATGGCTCGCGACGGCTCCTGGCGCTTGCTCCGCATTGTCCGCGTGCTGGTACGCCACGGCCTGGATGAGTTTGTTTTCAGCCTGTCGCTTCTGCGCCCCTATCGCTTTGCGCTATGGCTCTTCCCCGGTTTTTGGTTCCGCGACCGAACCGCCGATCGAGGCCAACGCCTGAGAGAAGCGCTGGAGGAACTCGGCCCGGTCTTCGTCAAGTTCGGTCAGGCGCTGTCCACCCGGCCCGATCTCATACCTCCTGACATTGCAGCGGAACTCACCCGCCTGCAGGACGATGTGCCGCCTTTTCCCGGAGAGTTGGCAAAAACAGTTGTGGAAAGATCATTGCAGGCGCCACTTTCTGAGCACTTTGAGAGCTTTGATATTGAGCCTCTGGCCTCGGCCTCTGTTGCGCAGGTTCACTGCGCGACGCTCAAAGACGGCAGCGAGGTCGTCGTCAAGGTGCTGCGGCCGGGAATTGAGACAGTAATCGATCAGGATCTGGCATTGCTTTACCAGATTGCCCGTCTTGCCGATCGGCATTGGCCCCCGGCCAAGCGTTTGCGTCCGCTCGAGGTGGTTGCTGATTACGACAAGACCGTACACGACGAGCTGGACATGATGCGCGAAGGCGCCAATGCCAGCCAACTGCGCAGTAATTTTCCGGATTCAGAAATGATCTATGTGCCCAAGGTGTATTGGGAGCACAGCCGGCGCGAAGTGTTGGTAATGGAGCGTATCGACGGCATCCCGATCCGGGATATCGACGCCATCAAGGACGCCGGTGTTGATCTGCGCAAGCTCGCCCACAATGGGGTAGAGATTTTTTTCACCCAGGCGTTTCGCGACGGCTTTTTTCATGCCGATATGCACCCGGGCAATATTTTTGTCAGTAAAGACGGGCAGTACCGGGCGGTGGATTTTGGCATCATGGGAACCCTTGGGGAGTCGGACAAGCAGTATCTTGCGGAAAACCTGCTGGCTTTCTTTAACCGGGACTACCGGGCAGTGGCCCTGGCGCACTTGCGGGCAGGCTGGGTGCCCGCCACTACGCGCGTCGATGAGTTTGAGGCAGCAGTGCGGACAGTCTGCGAGCCGATCTTTGCCAGGCCGATCAGTGAGATTTCCTTTGGCCATCTTGTGGTGCGGCTTTTCCAGGTGGCCCGGCGCTTTGATATGCCGGTTCAGCCGCAACTGGTTCTGCTGCAGAAAACACTGCTCAATATCGAAGGTCTCGGCCGGCAGTTGTACCCGGATCTGGATCTTTGGGAAACGGCTAAGCCGTATCTGGAGCGATGGATGCGCGATCAAATCGGACCCAGGGCTTTTATCAAAACCTTGCGCCGGGAATTGCCGGCCGTCCTGCCTTTGTTGCCCGAACTGCCGGGGTTGATGCATGAGCTGCTTCGACGCCAGCGAGATGGCGAGCTTTATTTTCGTACCGAGGACAATGCCGAGCGAGAGTCGCTGCAGCGTGCCTTGAACAACACCGAGCGCCAGCGCAACGGTTTGGCGGCAGGTGCCGCCTTGCTGCTTGGCGCCATCGCCGCAACGCTGTTTTCAGAATCGCTGGGTCTTGGCGTTTATGCGGATCTTCTCGCCACCGGACTGACGGTAAGCGGCGGAGTGGTTCTTGCGGTCTCACTTTTGGGTCAGAAAAGCGCCCGCTGAGACTGGCAGTGAGGGGTAGAAATTGCCCCGTTCTTCGATGGTTTTGCGGGTAATTCCCAGTCTTTTACTTGGTTTTCACGGCTAAATCCCTATAATCGCGCTTGGTAATTAGGCCAGTTTCTCGCGGCTCTTTCGCGAGATTCGTAATTCCGCGTGCTTTGGGTTCCGAGGCAATTGAATGCTCAGCAAATGTAAACAAGTCACCGTCGCAGATGTGATCTCAGGATGGCATTTTTCCGGGCCTCTGGCAGATCAAATCCGGCGTAAGAATGGATCGCCTGTTGCGATAGCGCAAAGCGGTCAGGACGTTCCCGCTTTTGGGATCAGCAGCGAACCGTGGGTGCGCCTCAGGTGGGGTGACCGGTGGGCGCGCCAAGCCGTTCGGGGTTGGTCAATGGCCGCAATCGTAAAGTGGTTTGGCTTGCGAGGGCTTCAGGATCAAAACCCCAAGGACAAATCAAGCGTTGGCACCGCAAGCTGGTGGACGACGCACGAGCCGTGAGAGAGAGTTTTAAGATTTTAGGGAGTAAACACAGATGAGATTAACGACTAAAGGAAGATATGCCGTCACTGCCATGCTGGATCTTGCGCTCCAAGAGGGCAAACGACCGGTTACCTTGCAGGACATTGCGGTAAATCAAGAGATTTCACTTTCCTATCTGGAACAATTGTTCGCCAAGTTGCGAAAAGCGGGACTGGTGCGAGGCACCCGCGGCCCGGGTGGCGGTTACCGACTGGCCAAGAAAATGGACTCAATTTCCATTGCTGAGGTGATTTCTGCGGTGGATGAAAAAGCCGACATGACCCGCTGTGGGGGCAATTCAGACTGCCTTGATGGCGAAAAATGCCTCACGCATGAACTGTGGATGGAACTCAGCGAAAAGATCTTTGAGTTCCTGAATGCAATTACCCTGGGTGAGCTGGTACGTCGCCCCGAAGTGATTGCCGTGGCGGAGCGTCAGGAAGCCGTACGCGAGGGACTCCGGACGGGACGCCTTAAAACTGTGGTCGTTGAGGCCGACGCTGTGATCGGTACCCTTAAGTAAGGCTTTGACATTAAATTCGAGAAAAGCAAGTGAATACAGCGGTTAAAGAACTGGGTGAACTCGTCGGTCGCGAGTACAAAGAAGGATTCGTCACCGATATCGAGGCGGAAACCCTGCCGCCGGGTCTTGACGAGAGCGTGATCCGCTTTTTGTCGGCAAAAAAATCAGAACCCGACTTCATCCTGGAGTGGCGGCTGGAGGCCTTCCGCCGTTGGCAGGAAATGGACAAGCCCGAATGGGCGCACGTCCACCATGACCCGATCGATTTTCAGGCGATCAGCTACTACTCGGCGCCCAAGCGCGACGAGGACCGGCCGAAAAGCCTGGACGAAGTTGACCCCAAACTGATCGAGACTTACAACAAGCTCGGCATCCCCCTGGAAGAGCAAAAAGCGCTTGCGGGGGTGGCGGTGGATGCGGTGTTTGATAGCGTATCGGTCACGACGACCTTCAAGGACAAACTGGCGGAGGCGGGAGTGATCTTCTGCCCGCTGTCGGAAGCCATGGCCAATCATCCCGAACTCGTGCGTGAGTATCTGGGATCCGTGGTGCCGGCCACTGACAACTTTTATGCAGCATTGAATTCGGCGGTGTTTACCGAAGGCTCTTTTGTGTATGTCCCCAAGGGGGTGCGTTGCCCAATGGAGTTGTCGACCTACTTTCGAATCAATGCGCTCAATACCGGACAGTTTGAGCGGACCCTGATCATCGCCGATGAAGGCAGTTATGTCAGTTACCTTGAGGGCTGTACGGCGCCCATGCGTGACGAGAACCAACTGCATGCCGCGGTTGTCGAATTAGTCGCGATGAAGGACGCCGAGATCAAGTACTCCACCGTTCAGAACTGGTACCCGGGTGATGAGGATGGCCGCGGCGGGATCTACAACTTTGTGACCAAGCGTGGTGCCTGTCGGGGAGACAACGCGAAAATCTCGTGGACGCAGGTTGAAACCGGTTCAGCGATTACCTGGAAGTATCCCAGTGTGCTGCTCGAAGGCGATCACTCCATCGGAGAGTTTTATTCCGTGGCCCTGACCAATAATTGCCAGCAGGCCGATACCGGAACGAAGATGGTCCATATTGGAGAACACACCTCCAGTACGATCATCTCCAAAGGCATCTCGGCCGGCCGCGGACAGAATGCTTACCGGGGTCTTGTGAAGGTGCTGAAAGGTGCCAAGGGTGCGCGCAACTACTCGCAGTGTGACTCGCTGCTGATGGGAGATCGATGCGGGGCACACACCTTCCCTTATGTCGAGGTGAAAAATCCCACCGCGACGATCGAGCATGAGGCGACCACTTCCAAGATCGGTGAGGATCAACTGTTCTACTGTCGGCAGAGAGGCCTTTCTGAGGAAGATGCGGTATCCATGATCGTGAATGGATTCTGCAAGGAAGTGTTCCGCGAACTGCCCATGGAGTTTGCCGTAGAGGCCCAGAAACTGCTGGGCATCAGCCTCGAGGGTGCCGTCGGCTGACGCTCCGGGTCGGATGACCGCCCGGTCTTTGGCCCTCCCTGAATTTAATGCCCCGATTTTTTTGAGAACAACATGCTGAAAATTAGCGATTTGAAAGTAACTGTGGATGGCAAAGCCATCCTGAACGGCCTCAATCTGGAGGTGGGTCCCGGAGAAGTACACGCCATCATGGGGCCAAACGGTTCGGGCAAGAGCACGCTCGCCAATGTCATCGCGGGCCGCGATGGTTATGAGGTGACTGGCGGCTCCGTTTCTTTTATGGAAAACGACCTTTTGGAAATGGCGCCCGAGGAGCGGGCACACGAAGGGGTGTTTCTCGCCTTCCAGTACCCGGTGGAGATTCCCGGCGTAGCGAATATCGCGCTGTTAAAAGAAGGCCTGAATGCGGCACGCCGCCACCGCGGCGAGAAGGAGCTGGATGCGCTGGACTTTCTTAAATTGGTCCGCGAGAAACTCAAACTCGTTGAGATGAAAGAGGAGTTCCTCTATCGGTCCGTCAACGAAGGGTTCTCCGGCGGAGAGAAAAAACGCAACGAGATTTTTCAGATGGCGATGCTCGAACCGCGCTTGGCGGTCCTGGATGAGACGGATTCGGGGCTGGATATTGACGCGCTGAAGATTGTTGCCGGCGGGGTCAATGCCCTGCGATCAGAAGATCGTTCGGTCATTCTTGTGACGCATTATCAAAGACTCCTGGATTACATCGTGCCGGATTATGTACATGTGCTGGCAGGCGGCCGGATTGTGCGCTCCGGCGACAAAGGACTGGCTCTGGATCTGGAAGAGCGCGGTTACGGCTGGATTGAAGCCGGCGACTCGGCCACCGCATGAGCGCGGCCGAAAGTCACGCCGCGCCTTATATCGAGGCGCAACAGGCGCAAGCCAGTGCCCTGCCGGCAGTCGGTGTCGCGGCGCTTGATCATAGCCGGTCAGAGGCCCTGCAGTTGTTGGGGGAACGCGGATTGCCGACCCAGCGAGATGAGGATTGGAAGTACACCTCCATCAAGGCGATTACACGAACGAGATTTACTCCCGCAGCGCCCAGTGTCGAATGCTCCAAAGAGATGGTCGACGCATCGGCGATTGAAAACCTGGACAGTTGGCGCCTCGTGTTTGCGGATGGCTTCTACCAGCCAGAGCATTCAGCTCTCGATGGTCTGCCGGAAGGAATCCGGCTGGCAGGTCTGGGGGAGATCCTCAAAACGGATCCTGATTCCGTGACAAAACACATCGGATCGGCGATGGGCGAGATGCCGCACGGATTCGCTGCCATGAATTCAGCGTTTGTCGGTGACGGTGCCCTGATCGAGATCGCACCGGGCGTAGAACTGGACAAGCCCATTGAGTTGGTATTCCTGTCGGGCTGCAGCGGTGAGGGCTTTTTGAGTTTGCCTCGCAATCTCATCACGTTGGGCACGGGCAGTCGCGCCAGCGTAATTGAACGCCATCTCTCCTGTGCAGAAGATCGGACTCTCAGCAACGCGCTGACCGAAATCATCCTGGAAGAAGACGCCTCGCTG
Organism: Gammaproteobacteria bacterium; assembly: GCA_011523045.1. Classification (GTDB taxonomy): domain Bacteria; phylum Pseudomonadota; class Gammaproteobacteria; order Arenicellales; family UBA868; genus UBA868. The sequence goes on from WTHR01000157.1 coordinate 14,145, forward strand.
GATTACTGCTGTGTGCAGGATCAGGCGGAGCGCACTTTCCATGTGGGCGGTTTGTTTGCGCGTGTTGCAGGATCCGCCAGACTCAAAGCGACCACGGCGACGGTGGGACGGGCCTGGGTGCGTAACGACGCTCGGGTCAATCTGGACGCGAAGGGCGCCATGGCAAGTCTCGATGGCGCCTACCTCGCTTTTGGCCGTTGTCATGTCGACAATCACACCCACATCTCGCACAACGCGCCTGAGTGCACCAGTCGCGAGTGTTACAAGGGAGTGCTCGGAGATCGGGGCCACGCCGTGTTTCATGGCCGGATCGTTGTTCAGCCCGATGCGCAGAAAACCGATTCGGAGCAAAGCAATCAGAATCTGCTGCTCTCGGCAGATGCTGAGATTGACACCAAACCGCAGTTGGAGATTTACGCCGACGACGTGAAATGCGCCCATGGGGCGACAGTAGGTCAGTTGGATGAAACAGCGCTTTTTTATCTCGTGTCTCGCGGCATTGAACGCGAGGCGGCACGCAGGATGCTGACGCAGGCCTTTGCCGCAGAAGTCCTCGAAACGATAGAGCCTGCGGCCTTGCAGGACCATCTTGCCGCCAAGGTGTCGGGGCAGTTGTCCCCGGCAGCCTCTACATAAGCGGCCCGTTGATGTGTCGTATTTCCAAAACCAGATAACTAGAATCTATCCTTGAAATGAGCAGCACCGAATCCGATATCCCCGAACCCGCTTCGCCGGCCGCACCTGATGCAGGCGGTGAAGCTGAAGACACCAAGAGTCAGGACAATCCTCCTTCAGTCAGCCTTACGTCAGCCTCAGCTGATGAGACGTTGCTTGACCGCGTGATTGCCGGGGTACGCGAGGTGTATGACCCTGAGATCCCGCTCAATATCTATGATCTTGGCCTGATCTATCGGGTCGATATCGACGAAGAAAGCCAGGTAAAGATTGACATGACCTTAACCTCACCCATGTGCCCGGTAGCCGGGTCATTGCCGGGAGAAGTCGAGATGGCGGCTCGCGGTGTTGAGGGTGTCGGCGAGGTTGTGGTGGACCTGGTGTGGGAGCCGCCATGGGGTCCTGAAGTCATGAGCGAGGCAGCCCGACTCGAACTTGGGATCTTTTGATGAGCGACTGGGTCCGCGTCGCGCGCGCTGAAGAGGTGCAGGCAGAAACTCCCCTTGCAGTCAGCCTCGACGATGATGCGGTGGTGCTGGCCCGCCTGGGCAATGATATCTTTGCGCTCGAGGATCTTTGCACCCATGATGGCAGCGATATTTCGGGCGGCTGTATTGTGGAGGGTGCGATCGAATGTCCCCGGCACGGCGCCCGTTTCTGTCTTCGTACGGGAGAAGTGCTATCGCCCCCTGCATATGAGGGCCTGCACGTATTTCCGGTAAAGATCGAAGACGGTGACGTCTGGGTGAGAGACGATCGTTGGGACTGAGGCCCGCCGCCGCAGACGGGGTGCTTCAGCCGGCCCGGCGCCGATAGCGCTCGGTCAGCCATAACAGCGGACCGAGAATCGCCATCTCAATTGCCACCGTCCACAGGTTGTGTACGGAGAAGATGTCCCGGATTACCCCGCCAAGCCCTTCATTATGTGTACCATGACTAAAGTTGCTAAAGAGCGTGACGGGCGAGATGTAGTAATGAGAATCGAACGGCCAGAAAAGCAGCACGCCATATGGTGCGCCCAGGTCCTTCGCCAGGGTATCGATCAGAACATGGCCGGCGTACACCAGGAAGAGGACAAGAATCTGGGTCTTCGACAAACTCCGGAACATCAAAGCGATCACGAGGGTAAAAACCACAGCCGCGGCAATCGAGTGGGTCGGGCCATGATGAAAACGATTTGGATCGCCAATCACGATACCCGGCAGAAAATCGAGATCCGGGGCAATCGCAGCGAGCAGCACCAACACGGGCCACCATTGGGTCAGTACGTCACGCGGCTTAGGGACTCCCGATATCGCAAAGGCAAACAAGATATGTCCGACCGGGCTTGGCATGGGAGCGTGTCCTGATCATGGAGAAGCCGAAGAGCCCGGGTCGGTCGACCGACTCTGCGGGACGTGAGGACTATGCCCTGCACGTGCGTTTGATTACGCGCTGGAGTGATTATGACATGCTCGGACATGTCAACAACGTTGAGTACTACCGCTATTTCGAAACCGGTATCCTGACGCTGCTGCGGGAAACCGGACTTGATTGGCAGTCAGATCCGGTGATCCCGTTGGCGGCGGAAAACGGCTGCGTCTTTCTCAAACCCGTGGCGGCGTCGAGCCACGTCGACATCGGCGTGCGTATCGCACATCTTGGCAGCAGCAGTGTGCGTTACGAGACTGCGGTGTTTGTCCCGCAAGCGGATGCACCCAGTGCCACAGGATTTTTTGTCCATGTATTTATCGATCGTGTCACGGGCAAGCCGGTGCCGATGCCGGAGGCGGTTCGCACGCACTTCGAAAAAGAGCGCCAGGCGCTATCCAGTAAAGTGATTCGGCGGATCGATGAAGCACGGTTGCTGCCCACAAGCACCCTCGCCGATGGTTAAATTACGTGGGTAGGCCCATCAGCAATAACAACCCAGCCGCATTTTCCTGAAACCAAGATGCCCCGCAAACTTTATATCAAGACGTTCGGCTGTCAGATGAACGAGTACGACTCCAGCAGGATCGCTGACCTCATGGCAGCTTCTCACGATATGGTGCTGACAGAGGAAGCCGAGCAGGCCGACATGTTGTTGCTCAACACCTGCTCAGTCCGGGAAAAAGCCCAGGAGAAAGTGTTCTCCCAGTTAGGCCGGTGGCGGCAATGGAAAGAGGAACGACCGGAGCTTGTCATTGGGGTCGGCGGATGCGTTGCGAGCCAGGAAGGGGACCTGATTCTGCGCCGGGCGCCTTATGTCGATCTCGTCTTTGGCCCCCAGACCTATCATCGATTGCCGGCGATGATCAAAGCACTTAAGAGCGAACGCCAACCGCGGATCGATATCAGTTTTCCGGAAATTGAAAAATTTGACGCCCTGGCCCCGCCTCGCAGCGAGGGTCCAAAGGCCTATGTCTCGATCATGGAGGGCTGCAGCAAGTACTGCACCTTCTGCGTTGTCCCGTATACGCGCGGTGAGGAATTCAGCCGGCCCTTCGACGAGGTCATTACGGAGATTGTCGAACTCGCGGAGCAGGGGGTTCGTGAAGTGACCCTGCTTGGTCAGAACGTCAACGCGTATGCCGGCGCACGTCATGGTGGGGGAATGCTCGACTTCGCCGAGTTGTTGGCGTACGCAGCTGCGGTCGACGGTATCGACCGGTTGCGTTACACCACCTCACATCCCGTCGATTTCACAGATGAACTGATTGATGCGTATCGGCACATCCCGGAACTGGTCAGCCATCTCCACTTGCCCGTGCAAAGTGGTTCGGACCGCATTTTGTCAGCGATGAAGCGCCGGTACCGGATAGCGGACTACGAAGCGATCATTGCGGGCTTGCTTGACGCGCGGCCCGAACTCAGTCTGTCGTCAGATTTCATCGTAGGGTTTCCCGGAGAGTCGGCTGAGGACTTCAACGCAACGATGGACCTGATCGAGCGGGTGGGTTTTGATCATTCGTTCAGTTTTATCTACAGCGCCCGGCCGGGCACCCCGGCCGTCGCACTGGCAGATGATGTGCCTATGGAAGAAAAACGTGAGCGGCTGTCGCGCCTGCAAGCCCTGATCGACAGCCAGGCAAGTGCGATCAGCGCCAGCATGGTTGGCACAACCCAGCGGATTCTCGTGGATGGTGTCTCGCGCAAGAATGCGGGACATCTCAGCGGGCGCACCGAAAACAACCGTGTCGTCAATTTTGTGGGCGATGATGTCTCGATCGGCGATTTTGTCGACGTCCGCATTACAGAAGCCCTGCCCAATTCTTTGCGGGCTGAAGTGGTTGGGGGCGTCACCTCAACTTCTGTTATGATGAACCCGGCTTCGCTTGGAGCATCAGTACTGGATTGAACAGCCCCACCCAACCCGTTACCTTTCTTCTCGATCCCGAGGACAATCAGCGCCTGGCCGACCTGTGTGGAGAGCACAATGCTCACCTCAAGCAGGTGGAGGAGGGATTTGGCGTACGTATCTCCCATCGGGGCCATCTTTTTTGTGTCGACGGCTCTGATCAGGATGTTCGCCATGCGCAGGATGTTCTTTGTGCCCTCTACGAGGACAGCGGCAAAGGCACCCCCTTGAGTCCCGACAGGGTCCAGGTCGCCATTAGCGAGATCCCGGCTGAAGCAAAGAGCCATCAGGACGAGCCCGATGATGTGGTCATTCGGGTACGTAAAGCCATGATCCGGGGCAAGAGCCTCAATCAGAAGCGCTATCTTGGCAATATCCTGAGACACGATATTAATTTCGGTGTGGGCCCGGCCGGGACCGGCAAGACGTACCTCGCGGTGGCCTGTGCGGTGCAGGCCCTGGCGGAGGAGACCGTGGACCGCATTGTGCTGGTTCGTCCGGCAGTTGAAGCAGGTGAGCGATTAGGCTTTTTGCCTGGAGACATCGGGCAGAAAGTCGACCCGTATCTGAGGCCCCTGTATGACGCTCTCTATGAGATGCTGGGCTTCGAGCGGGTTGGTCGCCTCATGGAGCGCCACGTTATAGAACTTGCTCCGCTTGCTTACATGCGCGGGCGAACGCTCAGCCATGCCTTCGTAATTCTCGATGAGGCGCAGAACACCACCGAATCGCAGATGAAGATGTTTCTGACCCGTCTGGGATTCGGATCCCGGGCGGTCATTACCGGCGACCCCTCACAGGTTGATCTTCCGGGTCAGACCCGGTCTGGACTGGTCCATGCCGTTGATCTGCTGTCTTCGGTAAAGGGTATCAGTGTGACCCGCTTTACCCCTCAGGATGTGGTTCGTCATCCGCTGGTGCAGCGTGTGATCGAAGCATACGAGAAAGAGGGTCGGTCAGCCTGAGTGGACGCGTTGATTGAGGTGCAGTTGGCGAGCGGCTATGGTGAAGAACCCACCGCTGAGCAGGTCCGCCACTGGGCAGGCGCAGCGCTGGCGGCGCTTCGCGACCAGGATGCCTGCCTGACCGTCCGCACAGTCGATGAGACGGAGATGACCGCACTCAATACACGCTTTCGAGATCGCTGTGGATCCACCAACGTGCTCTCCTTTCCCGTCGAGGCGTTGCCCGGTGTGCCTGAGGAAGCGCATCCCCTGGGAGATATCGTGATCTGCCCGCCCGTGGTCGAGCGTGAGGCAACTACCCAGGGCAAGACGCTTGAGGATCACTTTGCGCATCTTGTTGTGCATGGGGTGCTGCATCTGCATGGCCATGATCACAAGAGTGATGCCGAGGCGGCCGTGATGGAGCAGCTTGAGACCGAGGTGCTCGCGACCCTTGGGGTCAAAGATCCCTACCAGCCTGTCTGATCGCGCCATGCAAGACGAAAAAAAACGCAGCGCGTTTTTGCGCCCCGGCTGGTGGCAGGAGATCCGCTATCGGCTGCGCGGGATCCCACACACCCGTGAACACCTTTTTTCGACCATGGGAGTCGCTCGCGACGCGGATCTGATCGACGAGGACACCCTGCAGATGATGCGCCGGGTAATCGAAGTCTCGGACCTGCAAGTCGAGCAGGTCATGGTCTCCCGCGGCCAGATGGTGACGGTCGATGTAGAGCAGACGCTTGAGGAAGTGCTGCCGGTGATTACCGAGTCAGCCCACTCACGTTTCCCCGTGACCGATGGCGATAAAGATGGCGTCGTGGGCATCCTGTTGGCGAAGGATCTTTTGCATCGCCAGCAGCAAAGTGAAGGACATGGGCTGCCCTGGGCAGCCCTCCTGCGACCGGCCGTGTTTATCCCTGAAAGCAAACGCCTCAACGTCCTGCTTCAGGAGTTTCGTGACAGCCGCAATCACATGGCGATTGTCGTCAATGAATACGGCAGTGTTGTGGGTCTCATTACCATCGAGGACGTGCTTGAGCAGATCGTCGGCAATATTGAGGACGAGCACGATATCGATGGTGCCGCCGGCATGGTGCTTCGACGCGGCTCGGATTTTTGTGTGATCAAGGCCATGCTGCCGGTGGAGAGCTTCAACCAGATTTACGGTTTTGAGCTTGATCCGCTGGAGTACGACACCATGGGCGGGCTTGTCACGGACGCCCTGGGCCATGTGCCGCGGCGGGGAGAAACGATCACGTTTGATCAGTTCACGGCCGAGGTATTGAGCGCAGACAGCCGTCGGCCGCGCCTTTTGCGTATCACGCTTTCTCCGGCTGACGAGACCCCGGCGGAATAGCCCCATGGGTTTTCCCGGCAGCGCGATGCGGATAGCCGCGGCTGCCCTTTCCGGGCTCGCCTACCCGCTGGCTTTTGCTCCCTTCGATCTCTTCTGGCTCGCGCCGGTTACCGTTGCTGTCTTGTTTTTGATCTGGGCCAAAGCGCCTGCCCGGCAGGCAGCACTGCAGGGGTTTGTTTTCGGTTTGGGAATGGCGCTCGCAGGCGTCTCCTGGATTTATGTGAGCCTGAGCGAGTTCGGCGGCATGCCCGCGCCTTTAGCCGGAGGTGCGGTGCTGATATTCGCAGCGCTGATGGCGCTCTACCCGATGGTGGTCGGATTTTTACAGGCCCGTTTTGGGCCAGGCAGGCCCGCCGCGCGCGCTGTCCTGGTCATGCCGGTGTTGTGGGTATTGGGGGAATGGCTTCGCGGCAATCTGATGAGCGGCTTCCCCTGGCTTTATCTTGGCTACAGTCAGGTCGATACGCCTCTGGCTGCCTTGCTCCCAATCATCGGAACCCTGGGTCTTAGTCTCTGGCTTGCGCTTGCTGTCGGGGCGTTGGTGGCGATCGTTCATGGGGCCGGCCGGGCGAGGGTGTTATCGGCCGGTGTGCTTTTGGCCCTGGGCGTTTGTGCGGCGCTGGCCCGGTTGCCGGTTTTTGTAGCCCCCGCCGGTGAATCCCTCAACGTGGCGCTGGTGCAGCACAATGTCTCACTGAGTGACAAATGGCAGAGTCACAACGCCAGCAATATCGCGAGCGCCTATCTTCATGAGAGCGAGGCGCTCTCTGGGGTGGATCTCATTGTCTGGCCCGAGGCCGCATTGCCCGCCTACCTTGATGAAATAGCGCCCGCGTTTTTGGCACGCCTTGAAGATCACGAAGCGGATTTTCTGCTAGGCGCGTTGGCACGCGAATCGTTGGAGCCGAATGCCCCTTACTACAATGTGGCGGTCGGGATCAGCGAGGCAAAGTCGCTTTACCGAAAACACCAGCTCGTGCCGTTTGGCGAATACCTGCCTCTGGCCCCACTACTGGGATGGCTGCTCGACTATCTCAATATTCCGATGTCCGATTTCTCGGCGGGACCATTGACGCAGCCGCCCATGAAGCTCGGCGGCTACGCCGTGGGGGTCAGCATCTGCTACGAAGACGCGTTTACCCATGTGATCAATGAAGCTGTGCCGCAAGTGCAACTGCTTGCGAATCTCAGCGAGGATGCCTGGTTCGGAGATTCCCTGGCACCGCACCAGCGGTTGCAGATGGCCCGCGCACGAGCGATCGAAACGGGCCGCCCGATGATTCGATCCAGCAACAATGGGTTGTCGGCGCTGATTGATGCCAATGGCCGGGTGCATGACATCGCACCCCAGTTCGTCCGTACCGTGGTGCGCGGCGATGTGCAGCCTATGACCGGAATCACGCCGTTTGTGCGATACGGCAATCTGCCTATGGGGGTTTTGGGGGCGCTGCTGCTGGCGGTGGGAGTCTGGTGCCGTATCCGGCGCACCGGGGACCCGGTTTCACAGTGATAGACTTTGGTGATGACAGATCTTGAGCAAAGTCCGCTGGTGGTCGCGATCTCTTCACGCGCGCTCTTTGATCTTGAGAGCGGCCATCAGATTTATGTGGAAGAGGGAGTCGATGCATATTGCCAGTATCAGGTGGAGCACGAAGAAGAACTGCTGCACCCCGGTGTGGCGTTTCCGCTCGTACAGAAACTGCTGGCGCTGAACGAATCGGAAACCGAGGCGCGTCGCGTTGAGGTGGTGCTGATTTCGCGCAATAGCGCTGACACCGGTCTTCGCATCTTCAATTCCATCGCCCACTACGAGCTCGATATCACCCGCGCTGCTTTCTCCGGAGGCGAGAGTCCGTTTCGTTACGTGACTCCTTTCAGTGCAGATCTCTATCTCTCGGCAGATCCCGCGAATGTGCGGCAGGCGCTGCAGGCCAACGTGGCTGCGGCTACGATCCTACCCTCCCGCACCCACCGGGAGAGAAACAGCCAGCTGCGCATCGCCTTTGACGGCGACGCGGTGCTCTTTGCCGATGATTCCGAGCGGGTCTACCAGGCTGAGGGGCTGGCCGCATTTGCGGCGTCAGAAAAAAAGATGGCGTCGACGCCGATGACGGGCGGCCCTTTCAGAAAGTTCTTGCAGTCATTACATCAACTGCAGTCAAAATGGCCGCGAAACGAGGCGCCCATCCGAACCGCGTTATTCACCGCCCGCAGTGCCCCCGCGCATGAAAGGGTCATTCGTACGCTGCGGGCCTGGAACATCCGGATCGACGAGGCGGCCTTTCTTGGAGGGCTCGACAAGGGTGAGTTTTTGCAGACCTTTGGCGCCGATATTTTCTTTGACGACCAGACGGGCCATTGTGAATCTGCCCGTCGTTATGTGCCCACGGGCCATGTGCCCCACGGAGTGACCAACGACGCCGCCTGAAGGGGCCTCAACACCGGCGTTGCTATAATTGCGCTAGACATATCGGCGCAACTTTTTCTCCTGGCCTGCTCATGAAACGCATTCGATGGTGGCTCCTCGGCTGGTGTCTTGCCGGCTCACTGACCTTAAATCTGCCTGCCTCGGGCGCATTGCCGATGGCGGTGGATGGCGAGCCGCTGCCAAGTCTTGCGCCCATGCTCGAGCGGGTGCTTCCAGCGGTGGTCAACATCTACACCGAAAGCCGGGTCACTGAGCGGCAAAACCCGTTTCATTCGGATCCGTTCTTCGAAAAGTTCTTCGGCACCCCTCCGATGCAGCAGCGAGAAAGACGCGTCAGCAGTCTTGGCTCCGGAGTCATCATAGATGCTGAGGCAGGTTACGTGATTACCAACAGCCACGTGATCGCGGGCGCGGACGAGATCAGCGTACGCCTGCATGACGGCCGGGCCTTTGACGCCCAAATTGTGGGGGTCGACGAAGACGCCGATATTGCGGTCGTCCAGATTGCGGCCGAAGCACTCCAGCAGATCCATCCGGGTGATTCAGATACGTTGCGGGTGGGCGATTTTGTTGTGGCGATCGGCAATCCCTTTGGTCTGGGACAGACCGCAACCTCAGGCATCATCAGCGCCCTGGGAAGGTCGGGTCTTAACATCGAGGATTACGAGGACTTTATCCAGACCGATGCTTCCATCAACCGGGGGAATTCCGGCGGCGCGCTGGTGAATCTTCGGGGAGAACTGGTCGGGATCAACACTGCGATCCTCGCGCCCGGCGGCGGCAACATCGGCATCGGTTTTGCGATCCCGATCAATATGGTCCAACTGCTGACCCGCCAGATTATCGAATACGGTGAAGTGCGCCGTGGCCGCCTCGGGGTGATCGCGCAGAACCTCACTCCGGAACTCGCCGAGGCCCTCGGCATAGACACGACACGCGGTGCGGTCATCGCGCAGGTGATTCCCGATTCCGCGGCCGACGATGCCGGTCTTCAGGAAGGAGACGTAGTGGTAGCCGTCAATGACCGCGAGATCGTAGATGCGAGTTCACTGCGCAACACGATCGGTCTTTTCCGCGCCGACGAGGAGATCGAGGTGGGCTTCCTACGTGATGGCAAACGTCAAAGTATGCGGATACGGATCCGGGCCATCGAGCCCGTGGCAGGCCAGGGCCTAAAGATCAACAAGCGCCTTGAGGGAATTCGTCTTGCGGATATCGATGACGAAGACGGCCCGCAGGGTCAGCGCGGTGTGCGCGCAGTAGAAGTGGCACAGACCAGTCTTGCCTGGAGCGCGGGCCTTCGCGAGGGGGATCTCATTATTTCGGTCAACAAGCAGCCAGTTTACAGTCTCAAAGATGTCGAGCAGGCAGTTGATGAAAATGACGCGATGCTTTTGCTCAATGTGGTGCGGGGAAATACGGGTCTCTTTATTGTGATCCGCTAGCGCAGGGAAGGATTGCGACAATGAATGAAAATCTGATTGCGCCTTCGATTCTCTCGGCGGACTTTGCCCGCCTCGGCGAAGAAGTCGACAACGTGCTCGCTTCGGGCGCCGATATCGTGCACTTTGATGTCATGGACAATCACTATGTGCCCAACCTCACCATCGGCCCCTTGGTGTGTGAGGCGCTGCGCAAGCACGGCATTACCGCCCCCATTGATGTCCACCTGATGATCAAGCCGGTGGACCGGATCGTGCCTGACTTTGCATCAGCAGGCGCCACCTACATTACCTTTCATCCGGAAGCGAGCGAACATGTCGATCGCACTTTGCAGCTGATCGCGAGTGAGGGCTGTAAAGCCGGACTGGTATTCAACCCTGCGACACCGCTCGATGTGCTGCAGCATGTCATCGATAAGGTCGACATGATCCTGCTGATGTCGGTCAACCCCGGCTTTGGCGGACAGAGTTTTCTGCCCTCGGCGCTGGATAAATTGCGCAAGGCACGAAAACTGATCGATGAGTCCGGCCGCAATATTCGCCTTGAGATTGATGGCGGCGTAAAGGTCGAGAACATCGGCGAGATTCATGCCGCAGGCGCCGATACTTTTGTTGCAGGATCCGCGATTTTCGGCGCGGCCCGAGACCAAGACCCGAACCGCTACGATACGGTGATCAGCGCAATGCGTAATGCATTGGCTGAATCACCATCATGAGCGGCCCGACTTCGGATCCGTCCCAACCTTCTTTTCGAACGCCTGCCCGGGGCGTGCTGTTTGATCTTGATGGCACCCTGATCGACTCCGCGCCGGATCTGGTAGGCGCCTGTAATGACATGCTCAATGTGCTCGGCCGTCCACCTGTGGCGCTTGAGACTGCCAGGGGCTGGATCGGTAACGGCGCGCGCCGGCTCGTGGAACGGGCGCTGACCCAGGATTTTGACGGCGAAGCACCAGCACAACTCATGGAAACCGCTTACCCGCTTTTTCAAGAGTGTTATCAGGCAAACCTGCACCGCGACAGCGTGTTGTATGCCGGAGCGGTAAAGACCCTCGCGCAGTGTCAGGCCGCCGGCCGCCGGGTCGGGTGCGTGACCAATAAGCCGGCCGCCTTTACCCTTCCGCTGCTGAAAGCGATGGGGCTGAGTCGTTATCTCGATCCGATAGTCAGCGGCGACGATTTACCGAAGAAAAAGCCGGATCCATTGCCGCTGGAACATGTTGTTGAGCAATGGGGATTGCCTCCTGCGCAGTGTCTTCTCGTGGGTGATTCGGTGAGTGACTTTCGCGCGGCCCGGGCGTGCGGGATGCCGGTGGTGCTGGTGAGTTACGGCTACAGCCAAGGTCTCGACCTGTTCGAACTTGGCCCAGACGCCGTGATAGACTCATTGGCGAAAGTGCTCAACATCATTGATGCGGTGTAAGTCTTTTCAGCACAGACACACTGCGGTTTAGCAAAGCGTGCTGCGGTTAAGCCGTAGCGCAAGGGCATAGGCCCGGTCACCAATTTAGCGCGAAACGATCGTTGAGCATAACCGCTTCGAAACAATACGCGACTCCCACCAGCGATAACGCCTTCAGTATTCCTCAACGATGATTACCCAAGCCGAATACGATCGCCTCGCCCGCCAGGGCTACAACCGGATCCCGCTGCAGACTGAGGTGCTGGCGGATCTCGAAACCCCGGTGAGTGCCTACCTCAAGATGGCGCAGGGCCCGTACAGTTATCTGCTGGAATCCGTGCAGGGCGGTGAGAAGTGGGGCCGCTATTCGATTATCGGTCTGCCGTGTCCCACGGTTATCCGGGTAACGGGTGACTCTCTGTTGATCGAGCAAGAGGGCGAAGAGATTCACCGTCAGGAGACCGATGATCCCTTGGCGGCGATCCAGAGCATTCACCGCCAGTTCAATGTGCCCCAGCTGGACACGCTGCCGCGCTTTAACGGCGGCTTGGTGGGTTACTTCAGTTACGACACGGTGCGCTATATCGAGCCCCATCTGGCAGACAGCGACCTGCCCGATCCGGTCGGTGCGCCTGATATCCTGCTGATGGTCTCTGATGAACTTCTGGTCTTTGACAATTTAAGCGGTCGTCTTCATATCGTGGTGCACACCGATCCTGAATCGGATGATGCCTATGCCTCCGGCTGTGAGCGCCTCGATCAACTGGTTGAACAGATCTCAAGCCTGTCCATCGGGCGGGCCACACCCGTGGGGCAGGTGGTGCGGGAGAGCGACTTTCGCTCATCGTTTGTTCAAGGGGATTTCGAAGCCGCCGTCGAGCGCTGCAAGGATTACATCCAAAGCGGTGACATCTTCCAGGTCGTGCTGTCACAACGCCTGTCGATCCCCTATGAGGCCGAGCCGATTACGTTGTACCGCGCGCTGCGCACGGTGAATCCCTCGCCCTACATGTATTTTCTGGATCTCGATGATTTCCAGATTGTCGGCTCCTCCCCGGAGATTCTGGCGCGCCTTGAGGAAGGTGAGGTCACGGTGCGTCCAATCGCGGGTACCCGCCGCCGGGGGTTGAGCGAAGAAGAAGACCGGCGCCTCGAAGAAGAACTGATCTCTGATCCCAAGGAACTCGCGGAGCATCTGATGCTGGTGGACCTCGGCCGTAATGACGTCGGCCGGATTGCGGCTACCGGAACGGTGGAGCTCACCTCAAAAATGCAGGTGGAACGCTATTCGCATGTGATGCATATCGTGTCCAATGTGACGGGGGAACTTCAGGATGATCTCGACGCCATCGATGTGCTGCGCGCGACCTTCCCGGCGGGCACCGTGTCCGGAGCACCCAAGGTCCGGGCCATGGAGATCATCGGTGAACTCGAGCCGGTGCGGCGGGGCATCTATTCCGGGGCGGTGGGTTATATCGGCTGGAACGGCAACATGGATACCGCGATTGCGATCCGCACCGCGGTCATCGCTGATGGCGAACTGCATATCCAGGCCGGTGCCGGCATTGTGGCCGACTCGGTGCCCTCGCAGGAATGGCAGGAGACAATGAACAAGGGCCGGGCCATCTTCCGTGCGGTGGCGATGGCGGTCGCCGGTCTTGATCCTG
>WTHR01000157.1:27481-28827 GCA_011523045.1 Gammaproteobacteria bacterium
GCCACCGGACAGTACGTGCACAAGAACCGCTGCTGGTCCAACGCCCAGGCCTACCAGGGAGAACCCGTCAGTTGGGGTCATCAACTCATGCGCCAGGGTCATCGGGTCGATTCGATCGGCAAACTGCACTATCGCGGCAGTGACTACGACAACGGCTTTGAGGAAGAAATCCTGCCGATGTATATCCGCGACGGCAAAGGCTGGATCAAAGGCCTTTTGCGTGATCATGAGGCGGTTCTGGATGTCTCTGCCTATACGTCTGAGATCGGCCCGGGTGAAAACAGTTACACAGACTACGATCTTGAAGTGACCCGCCATGCCTGCACATGGCTCGAGGATGCCGCCAGCGCCCAAAGCGATAAACCCTGGACCCTTTTTGTGTCCTGGCTAAGACCGCACTATCCGCTGATCTGCCCCGAGGCGTTCTATCACCTCTATCCGCTTGAAGAGATGGACGAGGCCCGCTTCAGGTCCGAGCAGGCGTTGCCACAGCATCCCGTCACCCAGGCTATCCGCAGAGCGTTTAACTACGACGAGCGCTTTGATGATCAAACGCGCCAGATCGCAAGAGCCTCTTACTATGGCCTCTGTAGTTTTCTGGATGCGCAGGTAGGTGCATTGATGAATGTCCTTGAGCAGACGGGGCAGGCCGACAACACGCTGGTCATCTACACCAGCGATCACGGTGATCATAACGGTGACCGGCGCATGTGGACCAAGATGTCGCTTTATGATGAGTCAGCGCGGATCCCCATGCTGATCCAGGGCCCCGACATTCCCAAGGCAAAAACCATCGACACTTTGGCTTCTCTGGTGGATATCTATCCCACGGTGCTGCAGGCGGTGGATGCGGAAGATGATGAGATTGATCGCCCGGGTCTTTCGCTGCACTCACTCATTGACGGCGCTGGTACAGACCGCGGGGTTTTATCGGAATACCACGACGGTGGTTCGCCGGTGGGGATGTTCATGTGGCGAAAAGGTCAATGGAAGTACAACTGTTATCCGGGATATGCGCCGGAACTTTTTGATTTGGCCGCTGACCCCGATGAGTTGTGCGACCTCTCTCAGGATCCCACATATTCACAAGACCTAAAGCGCTGCCAGGACGACATGGGCGCTTTGCTTGATCCCATCGCGGCGAACGATCTTGCTTTTGCTGATCAGGCAGAGCGGATCTCGCAACTGGGCGGCGTCGAAGCGATCCTGGCATCGGAGGAGTTCGACCATACGCCGACCCCTTCAGGGTAACCTGAGCTCAAGTCCAGGTTGAAGATTCCAGAAAAAAAAGTCTTATCATCCGCAACGCATTAAAGGCGCGGCTCAGCAATCCTGACGGACCTGAA
>WTHR01000040.1 GCA_011523045.1 Gammaproteobacteria bacterium
GTCACGAGCTCTTTTTCTGTTTGCAGATCAATGAGGTCGCTCTGATGCTTGAGTTGGCTTGCCTGCAGTTGTCGAGTGGCGTTTTTCTCCAGATCAAGATCCTGAGAGAGTTGCTGAACTGTCGTGCGCAGCTTGGTGACGGTGCTTTTTTGTTCGGCAAGGGCGGTCGTCAGACGCTGGCTGTCCTGTTGGGTCAGCGTATTCTGCTCAAGCAAGGCGTCGATGTGGGCCTCATAACGGATAGCTTCAGCACGCCGTTCGGCTTGCGCCTCTTTTAATTGTTTCTCCAGCGAAGCGGAAAGTTGTTCAAGTCTTTCCAACCCCTGTTCGAGGTCGTCTTGTGGATTCTGTTCACCCGCTGAAGCGACCGATTCAGCCGCGGCTTGTGACGGTAGCGGCGTCTCGCCTTTATCCTGTGCGATATCAATCAGGACGGCGTCAAGCTGTGTGGTGTAGACAAAAGAGGAATCAGCCGTGAGTTTTGGCACGACGTCGTGAGAGATCCCGATGACCGCAGCATGAATAGCGCCTGAGAGTACGAGCGCAAAAGGCAGCATTCGAGATCTCATGAGGGGAGCGGCCTGGTGATCAGGGTCCCGGGCGCCTCGGCCTCTATCACGAACGCTGGCGTTTGCATAGCGAACCTCTCTCGTTAAGCGACTCAGTGCGTCGCCCACCGAAGTGGTTCGCGTCCGGAATTTTTCCCGATCCTGGACCAGCGACGCGGGTACCGGCAGGTTTCCTGGCTTGCGGTTCTTCACATCGGGCCTGCCTTCCCGGTCGTTGACCAGTGGCTTCATGGGCCCGGTGCTCACCGCCTACAGTTGCGGGTACAGCCAAGGTTACGCCGTAGCGCGCCTTGTTCCCTTTTTCACCCCAATTGGGGCCGGCACCGAGGCGAATGCTCAAGGTTCTGGGGCTTAAAGTCAAGCAGGCTTCGACGATCAAAGCAGGACAGTCGTTTGGATATGTCTTCGTGTCGTTGGGGAGTCACTGCCTGCTAGGTGCCATGGTCCAAAGAGGCTATACTCATTTGGCTTTCTGGTGTCGCGGGTTTTTTCGCCCGCGGTGAAACGGGAAGCCGGTGCGTAGCAAGTTTGCTGCAATCCCGGCACTGCCCCCGCAACGGTAAGTGGATTGGATCGGCTTATGCCACTGCGACAGCGCGTCGCGGGAAGGCGCAGATCTTTCAGGCCAAACGGCATCCACGAGTCCGGAGACCGGCCAGTCAGCCAATCGAATCCACCGCGTGGGGCCGTGGCATTGCGAGCAATGTTTCGCCGAGGCCTTTTCGCATAACTATTCGCACGGAGGGTGCGAGGGAGGCTTAAATGGCGCGAAACGCCCGAATCATTCCGTTTGTTCTTGTTCTGATATTCCCTGGGCTTGCCTATAGCGAGGAAGAGCCCGTGGTGGTCACCGCAACCCGGACCGCTCAGACCGTTGACGCATCTCTTGCAGCGGTCAGTGTCATCGATCGGGAAGAGATAGAAGCACTGCAGCCGCTAACGGTAACGGACATCCTGCGGACGGTGCCGGGACTTACTGTCAGCAACACCGGCGGATTGGGGCAACCCAGTTCGGTCTTTCTTCGGGGATCTGAGTCGGATCATGTTCTGGTGCTGATCGATGGGGTCAAAGTGGGCTCGACCACGCTTGGGACCACTTCTTTTCAGTATCTTGATCCCGATCAGATCGAGCGCATTGAAGTCGTCAGGGGCCCACGATCGAGTCTGTATGGTCCCGACGCCATCGGCGGTGTGATTCAGATTTTCACCCGGGACCCTGCCAAGGCGCCACGGGCCTCCGCCTTCGCGACGGCAGGTACTGATGATTACTCCAAATTCGGCGCAAGACTCTCGGCGGGAGAAAACGCAACGAAGTTCTCTCTCGGCGCGAACTATGAAAAGAGCAAGGGGTACGATGTCTGTAAAGGATCGGCCACTGCTGGATGTTTCACGTTCGAGGATGACCGCGACGGCTACGAAAATCTATCCGTTCAGGCAAGCCTTGCCGGGTCTGTCAATGACAATGCAGACTTTTCCGTGAGCTATCTGTCCTCGACCGGAGAAACTGAATACGATGGATCATTCTCAAACGAGACGGATTTTTCAATCAGCGTTCTGGGCGCGCAGTTAAGCGTCGATGCGAGCGACCGCCTGGGAATGAAATTTTCGGCCGGTCAAAGTCAGGACGACACAGACACGTTAAAGAACGTGGTAAAGACCGATCACTTTAATACGTCCCGCAC
>WTHR01000016.1 GCA_011523045.1 Gammaproteobacteria bacterium
GAAAGATCGATGTTAACCGGAATCGTATTGCTGCTGGCGGGGATCTTGATTGCACTCTATCCCCCACTCCTTGCCATCATTGTGGCGATTGTGCTGATCGCACTGGGATTACTTCTGGCTGTGAGTGCCTGGTATCACCGCAAGCGCCGTCGCGGGGGTGACAATCCGATTATCGAGCTGATCCTGCGTTACTGAGCAAAAGCTCATCCCGGCTTGTGGCGCAATTTGGCGCTCACAAAATCCTTATGGGGAATATGCAGCAAGCGCTGTATCTTGCGCATCAGATGAAGTTCATGATCATCCAGGCGTCCATCGGCATAAACCACGCGCCACATCTGCTCAACCAGATTAAGGCGTTGCTGCTCACTCCAATGCTGATTAATCATTGACGTAAAGCCGTGCAGTCCGGTCGATTCGCGCACTTGCTCCTGCGCCAAGGTCGCCAACGCACTCGCTTCCTCGTCGCTCAAATCAAACTGCTCGCGAACCAATTGCTGGATCATGGAGCGCTCTTCGCCCCCTAGATCGTAATCCGACATAGCGGCCTCAAAAAGGAGCGCGGCCGCAGCCAGACGGACTGCCTCTTGGGTGTCTTGGCT
The DNA here is from genome assembly GCA_011523045.1 of Gammaproteobacteria bacterium. GTDB lineage: Bacteria > Pseudomonadota > Gammaproteobacteria > Arenicellales > UBA868 > UBA868. Next base: position 600 of record WTHR01000016.1, read on the forward strand.
ATCATCCGACACCTGAAGCCGGTCTCGAAAAAACTCACCAATGGCGTCCAGCACGTCTCTATCAGGCTCGATCGCCGCCGAGCGGGCAAAAAAAGAGGCGACACCCTTGCGGATGCCGTCTTGAGTTCCCCGATTTATCGGTGGAGGAAGGTTGCAGGTACATTACGCCCTGCCCCCACAAACGCTGTCTTGATCTGGATCAACTTTATGGCTCACTACGCTTGGTACTTTCAAACTAGACTTGCGACTGAACACAATCTTCTTCCTGAATATCCTGCTGACTGTCATACGACATCCGACAAATCATCTTTTGACCATCTTTTTCAAGATGATACTCAGTGATAGAGACTACTCGCTGAAGGTGGGTATAGGGTGACACCCCAGAGCGGACCTCCTGCTTTTCTACCTGCTTGACAATAGTCCAGCCTGCCTGTGTCAGGCCGTGTACGCCAGGCGATTGCGCCATCGCCCAACTCGGCAGTAGCGCCGCAGTAAGGATAGCGGTCAGCGCTAAACTCTTGGCGCACCGAAAGGTCATCAGGAATGATGATCGCCCTAATGCGGCGTTGTTAGCGCGTACCGTAAATCCGGTCACCCGCGTCCCCAAGACCGGGAAGGATGTAGCCGTGATCATTCAGTTCCCGATCAAGCGCCGCGGTGAAGACTGGCACATCCGGGTGTGCCTCTCCGAAAGCGGCCACGCCCTCAGGGGCAGCGAGGAGACAGACCACCTTTATCTTGACCGGTCGGTCCTGCTTGAGTCGGGTGATTGCGGCACTCAGGGAGTTTGCCGTTGCGAGCATCGGATCGACCACGATCGCCTGACGCTCACTGATATCCTCGGGCACCTTGTAGTAATACTCAACTGCCTGCAAGGTATCGGGATCGCGATACAGCCCGATGTGCCCGACACGTGCCGAAGGGATCAGATCCAACATGCCCTCCAACAGGCCATTGCCGGCCCGCAGCACCGAGATAAAACACAATTTCTTTCCCGCAAGGATCGGGGCCTGCATCGTTTCCAGCGGAGTCTGGACCTCGGTCTGTGCCAAAGGGAGGTCGCGGGTTACTTCATAGGCCAGCAGTAACGCGATTTCTCTGATCAACTGGCGGAAATGGGCGGTTGGGCAGTTCTTGTCACGCATCAACGTAAGCTTGTGCTGCACCAAAGGATGGTCAACTAACGAAAATGTTTCTTGCATCGGATCCTGATTGTGGTCTAGTTTGTGCCGGCAGATTTCTTGATTTGAGAAGGTTTTGTTCTCTCTCGATTCTAGGACAAACCGCCAATGAAACATACCTCTACTTCACGCCGGGTGGTCGTCACGGGAAGCGAATGTACCGGCAAGACGGTTCTCACCGCGGGTTTGGCGGAATATTTCGACTGCCCTTCCTCACCAGAGGGAGCCCGACTGTACGTTGAACAGCATAACCAGCCTCTGACTGTTGCTGACGTCGACCCAATTGCCTCTTTGCAGATAACGCTTGAAGAGGCCGCCATCCGCAAGGCGCACGACCTCGTCATTCATGACACCGATCTTGTATCGACTCTCGTCTATGCGCGTCACTATTACGAGGCCTCGCCCGCATGGATCGCCCGCACGGCCTCAGAACGCGCAGCAGACGTGTACCTATTGTGTGATATCGACCTGCCCTGGGTGTCGGACGGCCTCCAGCGTGACCGTGGCTCGGCTGAACAACGTCGCCAGATCCACGAAAAATTTGTCGAGGCAATGACCCGTGGCGGACTCCGCTGGACCCTGATCCGTGGCCTGGGTGAAAAGCGCCTTGAGCAAGCCGTTCGGGCAATTAAAGGGCTCGCCTGACCTCTTAAGCCAACCGGTGTGTGATGCCGGCGATGTTGACAGCAGTCAAAGCGTTGTCTAGATTGACTCCGCTATCCAACGGGGTGTCCGGCATGGGCCGGGCTGAGAATCACCCGCTGAACCTGAACCGGATCATGCCGGCGGAGGAATCTGGATAGTGGCCACGCTGGTCCCTCCGCTCTTCGATCCCGAAGGAGCGCCTTCATGACAATTGTTCGACTGCTTGCCGCCATGAGCACCGGCCTGCTGATTGCTTTTGGACTTCCTGCGAATGCAGAAAAGCCAAGTCTCACCGTGTACACCTACGCTTCGTTTGTCTCTGACTGGGGTCCCGGCCCTTTGATTGAACCGGCTTTTGAGGCGCATTGCCGGTGTGACCTTAAGTTTGTCGGCGTGGAAGACGGCGCCGCGCTATTGGGGCGGCTGAAGCTCGAGGGTACCCGTTCTTCGGCGGATGTCATTTTAGGTCTGGATACCAGTCTGGTAGCAGAAGCTCGGCAAACTGGTCTTCTCGAGGCTCACGGTCTGGATCTTGACGCCATTGATTTTGCGCTCACCTGGTCGGACCCCGACTTTATTCCCTATGACTTTGGATATTTCGGATTCGTTTATGACAGTGAACAACTCGCGACTGTGCCGAAAAGTCTTCGCACGCTGGTGAATGATCCGCAGGGACCAAGAATTATCATCCAGGATCCAAGAACCAGTACACCGGGACTGGGTTTACTGCTCTGGGTTCGCAAAATCTTTGGTGAAGAAGATACGGCAGCATGGCGTGCGCTCTCTCCCAAAATAGTGACCGTCACCAAAGGCTGGTCAGAGGCCTACGGCTTGTTTCTTGAAGGTGAAGCACCGATGGTGCTGAGCTACACGACCTCACCCGCCTATCATCGGCACGTTGAAAACACCGATCGGTACCAGGTCGCGATGTTTGAAGAGGGTCATTATCAACAGGTCGAAGTAGCAGCGCGGCTCGCGCATTCGGCGCAACCCGAACTCGCCGGAGAGTTCCTGCGCTTTTTGCTCTCCGATGAGGTCCAAACGATTCTCCCCACGAGCAACTGGATGTTGCCAACCGTCAGAACGCAGCAAGCACTGCCCCCGGCGTTCCATGAAGACGAAATTCCAAACACTGCCTTGGCCTTTGAGCCGACAGAAGTCAGCGCAAAGAGGAAGCACTGGATAAAACGCTGGCTGACCGCCCTCGCCCAGTGAACCTCACCTTGAGCACGCGGTGGCGGCCTGGGCTCTGGCCAGGCGCCATCGCGCTGTTCCTGTTGACCGCTGTTATTGCGGGCTCGCTCACGGCATTGGGCGCTTTATCGGACACCGCTTTCATCATCGCCACACTGCGTGATCCTTATTTTTTTCAGGTGGTGCGCTTCACCCTCTGGCAGGCGACCCTATCGACGCTGATCAGCATCATCCTCGCGGTGCCCGTGGCGCGCGCCTATGCCAGGCGTCCAGCATTTGCCGGGCGAAAAATCCTGATAACCCTGATGGGGCTGCCCGTGGTGATGCCGGTAATTGTCGCGGTATTTGGAATTGTCGCCGTATACGGTCGGTCGGGGCTTTTGAATTTTCTGCTTCAACCCACCGGCATTAGCATGTCATTTGAGTTGTATGGCCTAACCGGAATTTTGCTGGCCCACACTTTTTTTAACCTGCCGTTGGCGGTACGGCTGCTGTTACCTGCCTGGGATCAGATCACCAACGAAAACTGGCGCACCGCCAGCACGCTTGGAATGTCGAGCACCCAACTCTTTCGATTTATCGAATGGCCTGCTCTTAGCACTTTTCTGCCGGGCGTTATCGTCGTCGTCTTTTTGTTGTGCTTCACGAGTTTTGCCGTCGTCCTGACACTCGGCGGTGGTCCGGCAGCCACCACCATCGAAGTCGCTATCTACCAGGCATTGCGCTTTGAGTTCGACCCTGCTGAGGCCGCTGTGCTGGCGCTTGCACAGTTACTTTTATGCGCCGGAACCGCTTTATTGCTGATTCGCTGGATGCGGGTACTCTCGCAGACTTCGGGACGCAAGAGCGATTCCCGAGCACGGCCCGATACAGGCGCTCGCGCGGGCAAGCTGTTTGACTTTGGTGTTATTGGGCTATGCGGACTTTTTGTTTTCACTCCCGTCGCGGCGCTGGTTATCTCCGGACTGCAGGGACCGGTTGCCGCAGTCCTGCTTGATACTGATCTATGGCAAGCTGCCGCCCGGAGTCTCGGCATTGCACTCATGGCGACCAGTCTGGCCGGAATCATGGCTCTAGGCATCGCCAGCACAGCGCGGTTTCTGGTGCTTGAAAGACGTCAAAAGAACGCCAAGGAAGGACTGCTGCTCGCCGGATCTCTCACCCTGGCGTTTCCGCCGATGGTGATTGGAACAGGCTTTTTCCTGATCTCCCTGCACCTGAAGGCTGTCGACACCATCACACTACTGATGATTGCTGTCGTCAACGCGCTGATGGTGCTGCCTTACATCCTGCGCAGTATCGCCCCGGTACTGATTGATTCCGGTCAACAGTATCAGAAATTGTGTGCGCAACTGGGCTTAAGCGGCTGGCACCGCTTTCGCCAGGTGGACTGGCCCATGATCCGAAAGCCTGCTGCATTCTCTCTTGCTCTGGGGGGAGCGCTCTCTTTTGGCGACATGGGAGTCGCCGCCCTGTTCGATACGACGGGTCACATCACGTTACCGGTTATGCTCTACCAGCGTATGAGCGCCTACCGCTTCGACGAGGCAGCCGTTACCGCCCTGGCGCTTGTGCTGATGTGTGTGGCGCTTTTCTGGATTCTGGACCGCAGCCTGTCACGATGAACTTTCTCAAAATTGACGGAGTTCGATTTCGCCAGGGGGAATGGCAGCTCGAGGTCGATCTTGAGGCAAAGCGCGGCGGGTGTATTGCCCTAATTGGGCCGAGCGGCGCCGGCAAATCTACCCTGTTGTCACTGATTGCGGGCTTTGAGCAGCCGAATCAGGGAACGATCTTTGTCGGCGAAGAGCGGATAGACACGCAAGCCCCTGCACGTCGGCCTGTCACCATGATGTTCCAGGAGAACAATCTCTTTAATCACCTTACGCTGTATCAGAACATCGCCCTGGGATGTCACCCTGGCCTGAAATTGACCGAAGAGGACCGTGAGCTGATCGAAACGGCAATGGCGGCAACCCGGCTGGGTGCGCTGCAGTCGAGGAAGCCTGCCGATGTCTCAGGAGGCGAGCGCCAACGGGCCGCTCTCGCGCGCTGCCTGTGCCAAAGGCGTCCCCTGCTGCTGCTTGACGAACCTTTCACCGGACTCGATCCTCAGCTGAGGGTAGAAATGCATGAGTTGGTAGATGAACTCCGAAAGACTCACGCACTGACGGTGATCATCGTCAGCCACCTGCCCCACGAGGTGGCCAGGATTGCGGACTCACTCGCGTTCATGCTGGGAGGAAAAATCCTCAAGGCAGGTCCAGCCGACGCAATGCTGTCCCATCCTGAAAACCCGGAACTTGCCCAATACCTGCGGTTCACATCAGCAGGTTAGTATTTATCTGTGGCTTACAGCGGACTTAATCATGCTTTTTCGGACACTTTTTCTCGCAGTCTTCGCGTTGGTCGGACTGCCTGTGCACGCAGATAACGCGAACTGCCCGATGAATCTGGATTTCACCAAACGATTCCTCGCGAGTGACGAGTCGGTGCGGCTCTGTGATGCCTACACGGATCAGGTACTGCTTGTGGTGAATACGGCCAGTTACTGCGGTTTCACCTCACAGTTCGAGGGATTGGAGGCGCTTCAGGAAAAATATGGCGACCGTGGGTTTTCCGTGCTTGGTTTCCCATCGAATGACTTCTTTCAGGACCCCAGATCTGAAGAGAAGATCCGCGAGTTTTGCGATCTGACCTACGAAGTCAAATTTCCGATGTTTGAAAAATCCCGGGTAGCCAAGCGCAGCGCTGAGCCTCTCTTTCAGGCGCTTGCTGCTGAAGCCGGCCAATTTCCCCGGTGGAACTTCCACAAATACCTTCTTAACCGCCAGGGCGAGGTCGTCGGCAGTTTTGGCTCATCGATTGCCCCAAACAACGCGGAACTCGTCAGCCAAATAGAGGCTTTGCTCTAAGCGAGAGGTGAAGCCAAACCAGTTTAGGTGTATACCTTGACTGCATGGATTCACCGGAACACCAACGCAGGGCGGTTTTTACTGATCTCGACGGCACTCTGCTGGGGCCGGACCAGAAACTCTGTGCCCGCAACCGGGCAACCCTGGAGCATCTCGCTACTATTGGAATAATTCGGGTCGTCGTGACTGGTCGATCGCTTTTTTCCTGCGATCGCGTGCTGGATGACACCTTTCCGATAGATATCCTGGTGACCTCATCAGGCGCGGGCATCTTTTCCTGCAGACCGAGAACGCTGCTGCGACAGTTTGCGCTGGACGATGCGGCAATGTCCCATGCCATGGGCGTTCTTGAAACGATGCGGCTCGACTTCATGGTGCACGACCCAGTCCCGGACAATCACCAGTTCCAGTGGCGGCGCTTTGGCCGGCCGAATGCTGATTTTGATCGACGCCTGGCTTTGTATGCGGGACATCATCAGATGCTGGATAGCGAGTCGGACCTCGTCAGCAATGCAACACAACTGTTGGCGATTGCGCCTCTTGAGAATCCGGAGACCCTCCACCGCGAACTGTCCGATCGCCTGCCAGATCTCAATGTGGTCAGAACCACCTCACCGCTCGACCATTGTTCGGTCTGGTATGAAATCTTTCCAAAATCCGTCGGCAAATCTCACGCTGCCCAGTGGATCTGCGATTACCTGAATCTTGATTCAGCAACCGCCCTTGCCGTAGGAAACGATTTCAATGACGTTGACATGCTGCGCTGGGCGAATCATGCGCGTGTCGTCGCAAATGCGGCTGCACCCCTTCGCAGGGAGTTTCGATCAGTCGCAGATCACAGCGAATCCGGTTTCAGTGAGGCAGTGGAGGAATGGCTGGCGGACTCCCCCTAGCCACGACCCCTACCAGAGCAGACGGCCCGCAACAAAAGCGCTGGCCAACTCCGATTCGGGCGCGTCGAGAAATGAGTCCGTATCGGTGTGCACGATGAGATGACCGTTATGCAAGAAAAGCACATCTCCTGCCATTCGGCGTACCTGTCCAAGATCATGAGAGACCATCAGAATGCGAACCCCTTCACCGTCAATATCCCTGATGATGGCCTCGACCGAGGCCGTGGCCGCGGGATCAAGATGGGCCGTGGGTTCGTCCAAAAACAATATCCGGGGCCTCAGTGCCCACGCGCGGGCCAGCGCAAGGCGCTGTTGTTCGCCGCCGGACAATACCCGCGCATCACGCTCGGCGAACCCCAAGAGCCCGGTTCTATCAAGTACCAAATCCGTGCGCTTCATACGCTCGGATCGGGAAAGGTGTCTTGCAGAAAGAGCGTGTTCGATGTTGGCCCGCACCGATCGACGCAGAAGCACCGGCCGCTGAAACACCATGGCCTGTGCCCGACGTTGCTGTTCAAACGTGCCCCCAGCCCACCGTATCGACCCTCCCGAGGGCGCGAGCAAGCCATGACACAACCGTAGCAGCAGACTTTTCCCGGCGCCGTTAGGACCCACGACACAAGTCGGCCCGCCTGCGTCCAACGAAAAACTGACGTCGTCCAACAAAGGCCTGCCCGCTACCTCAAACCGAAGCGAGGTTACCTGTAAAGGCAATAGATCAGGTTCCGGTAGGTGTGATGGTTGAGGCATGGGTGATCCCGGTCAGCTTCGCCGATCAGAACAGGATTATCGACGTCTTGGGCCTTCGGCACAAAGCGCCCGCATGATTTCCACGCGAAGGCCGGGCGTTCAGGATCTTTGAGGGAAAATCATCATAAACTGAACCTCTCGAAGCCTTTGTGGCACTATCAACGCTTATTGACGTTAAATTCCTGATGCCATCCTGATTGAATACCTCCTTCGAATCTGCCGGAAGTGAACTGTTCCGATGCTCCGCTACTGAGCTCGGTCGGCGGCTTCGCTATGGTGAGATATCGCCCGTTGACGTCATCG
>WTHR01000119.1 GCA_011523045.1 Gammaproteobacteria bacterium
GGTATATCGAAGACCAATAAATAACGCAACTGGACGAATCATTTCGGCCTCACCGGCGCCGACAGGCTATTCGGCAGATTCCGGACGCATATGCGGGAAAAGCAGCACATCTCGGATCGAGGGGCTATCCGTGAGGATCATTACGTACCGGTCTACGCCGAGTCCGCCCCCGGCATTAGGCGGCAAACCATATTCCAGTGCCATAACGTAATCCGCATCATAAAACATCGCCTCTTCATCCCCCTTCGCCTTGGCTTGAGCCTGATCACGAAATCTCTGCGCCTGGTCTTCGGGATCATTCAACTCTGAAAAACCGTTCGCCAACTCCCGGCCAGCGGCAAACAGTTCGAACCGGTCGGTGAAATCCGGATCACTGTCCTGCCGTCGTGACAACGGTGACACCTCAGCAGGATACCCAGTAATGAATGTTGGCGCGATCAATTTGCTCTCCACCGTTTCCTCAAAGAGCGTAAGCAGCAGTTCACCGGCAGTCTTTCCTTGACCCACTTCAAGACCCAAAGTGGTTGCGCACCGTGACAACGGCTCGGGATCCACGCAGTCGGTAAGAGAGAGGGCCGGATTGCACTCACAAACTGCCTCCGCCATCGTCATCCGATTAAACGGCTTTGAGAAGTCGATCTGCTCGCCCTGGTAATTGAGACAGGCCGTGCCAGTGACCTCGCCTGCAACTTCCCGAAGCATTTCCTCGGTGAGATTCATATAGTCGATAAAATCCACGTAGGCTTCGTTGTACTCGAGCATGGTGAACTCAGGGTTGTGCTGCGTGCTCAACCCCTCATTCCTGAAGTTCCGGTTCAATTCATAGACTTTCTCAAACCCGCCCACCAGGCACCGTTTGATGGCGAGTTCCTGGGCGACACGAAGATAGAGATCAACATCGAGAGCATGATGGTGGGTGACGAAGGGGCGGGCATTCGCTCCCCCCGGGATCGACTGCATGATGGGTGACTCAATTTCCAGGTAGCCTCGACGGTCGAGAAAACGGCGCAACGCGGTGATGGTGGCCGCTCTCTTACGAAAGACCTCCCGCGACTCCTGATTGACCAGCAAATCGACATAACGGCGTCGATATCGCGTCTCAATATCAGTGAGCCCATGGTATTTCTCGGGCAGAGGATGCAGCGATTTAACCAGCAGCCGGAACTCGCGAACATTAACCGTCAACTCACCCGTGCGGGTTTTAAACAACACACCCGATACCCCGACAATGTCTCCGATATCGAGTTTCTTGAAGACATCGTTATAAATTCCTTCCGGCAGCGCATCACGCTGAGCGTATATCTGGATATCTCCGGACTCATCCCGAACGTGAGCAAAGGCAGCTTTGCCCATCACACGACGAGTCATCAACCGCCCTGCAATCCGAACCTCTTTGGGATCAGCTTCAAGCGCTTCGTTTTCCTGGCCTCCAAACTTCTCCAGGAGGGCGGCCGCTTCCGAGTCGCGACGGAAGTCATTGGGAAACGGGTTGCCACTCTCCCGCAAGGTATTGAGTTTTGCCCGCCGCTGAGCGACCTGCTCGTTATCCGTCTCGTTATTGTCCTTCATCACTTTTTCTCTGTTACAGCCCCGCTTTCAGACTGGCTTCAATAAATATCCCTAGGTCTCCGTCAAGAACCGCCTGCGTATTTCCTGTCTCCACTCCCGTTCGAAGATCCTTGATGCGGGACTGATCAAGGACATAAGACCGGATCTGACTGCCCCAGCCGATATCCGCTTTTGAATCCTCGAGTTCCTGCTGCTTTTCACGTTTTTCCCGCATCTCGGCATCATACAGCCGCGCCCGAAGCATGTTCATTGCCTCGGCGCGATTCCGATGCTGCGACCGATCATTCTGGCACTGGACCACGATTCCTGAAGGCAAGTGAGTAATCCGGACGGCTGAATCCGTGCGGTTGACGTGCTGCCCGCCAGCTCCGCTTGCGCGATACGTGTCGATTCTCAAATCTGCTGGATTGATCTCAATCTCGACACTTTCATCCACCTCAGGGTACACAAACACCGATGCAAATGAAGTATGGCGCCGATTGCCAGAATCAAAGGGCGACTTGCGTACCAGGCGATGCACCCCCGTTTCAGTTCTTAACTTGCCGAACGCATACTCTCCCCGGACCTGAACTGTTGCGCTCTTTATCCCGGCCACCTCTCCATCAGAGCGTTCTACCAGTTCGGTGCTGAAGCCCTCATCTTCAGCCCATCGAAGATACATCCGCAGCAGCATATCGGCC
>WTHR01000047.1 GCA_011523045.1 Gammaproteobacteria bacterium
CTCAATACCGGCGCAGTACCCAAGTTCCCGCATCATCTCCATGTCGTAACGGGTCCGCTGTTCGAGACGCTGGGCTTCAACCAGTTTTTCATTGTCGCGGAGGAAAGCGAGCCGATGAGTGAGTTCGTCCTCAATTTCATCGATCGCATCGAGAATGGTTTCCCGAGGGGTGACGTAGTGACTCTTGGGATAGATGGTAAATCGTGTGAGCCGTTCGTCGGTTTCCCCGGTGAGCGGGTCGAAGCGGGAGAGTTTTTCTATCTCATCGCCAAAAAGCTCCACGCGAACGGCAAAACGCTCAGACTCTGCCGGGAAAATATCCAGCACATCTCCCCTGACTCTGAAAGTCCCTCTGCGCAACTCGATTTCGTTTCGGGTGTACTGCAGCTCTGCAAGCCGCGCCAGGATATCTCTTTGCTGCGCAAGCGCGCCCTCCCTGAGGTGCAGAATCATGCCATGGTATGAGACCGGGTCTCCAAGACCATAAATCGCCGAAACCGTTGCAACGATGATGACGTCCTCGCGTTCGAGGATGGCTTTGGTTGCAGAAAGCCGCATCTGGTCGATATGTTCATTGATCGAAGCATCTTTCTCGATATAAGTGTCGCTCGCGGGAACGTAGGCCTCGGGCTGATAGTAGTCGTAATAGGAAACGAAATACTCCACTGCGTTATCAGGAAAGAATTCCCGCATTTCTGCATAGAGCTGGGCAGCGAGGGTTTTGTTTGGCGCCAGTACCAGGGCCGGCCGTCCAAATTCGGCGATGACATGAGCCATCGTAAAGGTCTTCCCTGATCCGGTGACGCCGAGCAGCGTCTGGAACGCCTCACCGGCATGAATGCCTTCAAGTAACTCGCCGATAGCTTGCGGCTGGTCGCCCGCCGGCTCAAAGTTGCTTTTTAAGGTGAACTCTCGGCTCATATTCAGTGCCAAAGGTCACTGCCCAAAGGGTGATGTGCAGGCAGAGTGACCTTCATGCGTTCTCCGTTTTTGTCTTGTGGGCGAACTAGTTCCGGCTTCTCGCTGGTTGAGACACTTATCGTCCTTGCCATCATTGCAGCGGTTGTTGGGTTTGCCGTGCCGGGATTGCAAAATCAGATTATCTCAAAAGAGGTCGATGCTGCGTCAGGACGATTGTTTCGGGATCTGCAGCTTGGGCGAGCGGATGCAATCCGCCGGGGGGTGCCCGTCGTCCTCTGCCCCTCTCCGGATGGCGCATCTTGTCAGTTTGGAGGACAGTGGCGCCAAGGTTGGATTGGATTTGAGGATCGCAATCGGAACCAACATCGAGAAAACGGCGAAGAAATCCTGCTTTCCAGACCTTCAACGACTTCCGTCAGCGTAGAGTGGAGGAGCCCAAACTGGCTTCGATTTAGCCCAGACGGCGAAGCATGGCCCAACGGGCATTTCAGAATTTGCAGCAACGACCTTTCGGAAGCCCGCGCCGTGATCATTTACCGGACGGGTCGAGTCCGCGTCGACGACAGGAGTCCGTCCGGAGGTGCGGTGCTCTGTTGAGACGCACCCTGCCTTTGCACAATCCTTGACCAAGAGCAGGCATGACAGTAGGATTGCGACCCCGGTATTCCCCGGTAGTTCAGTTGGTAGAACGGTGGACTGTTAATCCATATGTCGCTGGTTCGAGTCCAGCCCGGGGAGCCAACTTATGTCTTTCTCATTACGCTATCACGCAGGCCGGATTGCGCCTAAAGATGCCTTGTGATTCCCCCGTCGACGATCAGATTCTGTCCAGTCATGTAACCGGAATCGTCCGACAACAGAAACGCGGCAGTTTTAGCAATTTCATCTACTGTGCCTATTCGTCCCATCGGAATGCGGGGCAGTACAGCCTCACTGTGCTGCAGGCTGTCGATGAACCCGGGAAGGACATTGTTCATGCGAATGTTCGCCCCCGCGTAACGGTCTGCATATAGCTTGGCAAATGCAGAAAGCCCGGCCCGCAGGGTGCAGGAGACGGGCAACGCCTGCTCTGGTTCAAATGCTGCAAAAGTAGAGATATTGACCCAGGTACCCCCGCCCTGCTTTTCCATGATGGGCGTGATTGCTCTCGTTAGCCTCACGACGTTCAGAATCAACATGTCGAGACCCAAATGCCAGGCTTCGTCATCAATGCCCAGTAGGTCACCTTTTGGTGGGTGGGCGGTGTGGCATACGACTGAGTCAATACGGCCGAAACGATCCATGGTTGCGTCTACCAGTTTCGACAGATCCTGTGCCTCGGTGACAGAGCCCCGAATACCCAACCCGTCCACTTCAGCGGCCGTCTTCTCGCAGGCATCGCTGCGCGACATTAGTGCAAGGTCATACCCTCGATCTCGCAACTCCAGCGCAATGGCTCGACCAATTCCCCCGCCGCCTGCCGTAACGATCGCAACTTTTTTCTCCTGAGCCATTTTGTCTGTCCTCTGATTGGATTTTTTTGACTGTCCCGGTACGCGGTGCTCATCTGTGCGATTGAGGTTATCATCCGGTTCTTTCACTGTAAATTTATCGGTCCGAATTGAGGGGAGCAAGGAATGAAATCGTTAAGCGGTGTTTGTGTGCCGGTCTGTACTGTTTTTGAGGATAACCCTGACCAAATCGATGAGCCTCGCTATCTGGCGCATGTCGACCGAATGATCGAAGCGGGTGTCGATATTATTTTGCCCTGCGGGGGCACAGGGGAATTTGCCTATCTTGGGCCGGAAGAAAAACGCCACCTGATCGAACTCACCGTCAAGCACGTTGACGGACGGGCCGCGGTCCTTGCCCAAACTTCAGCGATCTATCTACGTGACACCATTGCCACAACGCAGCACGCCGTAGACAGCGGTGTCGATGCCGTTATGGTCTTGCCCCCCTATTTTGAAGGGCCAGATGCCCAAGGGGTCGTCTCACACTACGAAGCAGTAGCCCGCGCGAGTTCTGTGCCTGTTATGGTTTACAACATTCCGGTTCACTCGGGATTTGATGTCACTCCCGCGCTGTTTTCAGAACTCCTGAAGATCGATGGAATCGAGTACATCAAAGACAGTACCGGTGATTTCATTCGGATTCAGGAACTGTTAAAGACCGGGGGGAAGATTTTTAACGGCGGCGATCCGATTACCTACCAAGCGCTGGTAGCCGGATGCGTCGGATGTGTCTGGGGGTCGGTCAATTTCCTCCCCGAGGAGGCGGTATCACTCTATCGCATGGTGCAAAATGGTGATTTAGCTGGCGGGGCGGCCTTGTGGCAGAAGCTGGTCGACTCCCAACTGTTCGTGTGGTCTCATGTTTACAACGCAGCCGTCAAAGCGGCTGCAAATCGGCGCGGGTTCGATGTCGGCAGTTGCCGCCCCCCGGTGTTGCCGCTCTCGTCCGAAGAATCTGAGGAACTCTTCGCGGCCCTGGATAAGGTATTGCCTTAGAGGACTAGACCGATCTACTTTCCCCTTTCGGGAATCAGGCCGCGAGGGGAAAACCGCAAAACCAGCAGAAGAACCACACCCATGGTCGCCAGTCGGGTATGCGCGGCGTTTTCAATCAGGTGCATCCTCAACGCGCTGTCCACGGCCATACCTGACGTCAGGAACTCTATCAGCGCCAGTCCGATAGGCTCAGCTTCAATCCAGAAAAACCAGATAACGAAACCCCCAAGGATTGATCCGAGGTTGTTGCCAGATCCGCCAACGATCACCATCACCCAAATAAGGAATGTGAATCTTAGCGGCTGGTACGAGGCGGGGGTGAAGATACCATCCAGGGTTGTCAGCATGGCCCCCGCCAGTCCAATAACGGCAGATCCGAGCACAAACACCTGAAGGTGCCGCCAGGTGACATCTTTGCCCATGGCGCTTGCAGCAACCTCATTGTCGCGAATAGCCCGCATCATGCGGCCCCAGGGAGACTTCAAGGCGCGTTCAGAGAGCCAAAAAACGATCGCCAGCACAACGATGAAAAGGCCTGCGTAACTGAGCTTCACGATGATTGAAGATAACTCGATCACGCTGAAGTCGAACTGAGCGGCGAGTTCCTGAACCCACAAGGTTTTTTGCAGCTCAATTTCGTAGGGAACCGGTCGCGGCAGGCCGTTAACATTCTTAACGCCCCGCGCAAGCCAATCTTCATTCTTGAGAAAGTAAATAATGATTTCTGAGATACCGAGAGTCGCGATGGCCAGATAGTCCGACCGTAACCCGAGGGCAATTTTCCCGATTCCCCATGCGGCCAATGCCGCAAATGCTCCGCCGGCTATCCACGAAAAGACAATCGGCAGCCCTAAGCCGCCCAGAAAACCGGTTCTTGCCGGTTCCACGGCTTCAATGGCCTCTACGGCAGGATCAAGAATAAAGCGCATAAGGATGATGCCTGCTAACGCTATTCCCGCTGCTGCCCAACCGCGCACCCGCCGGCTGCCCGGGACTTTTTTGAAGGCAATGATCGCGAGAACGATCGACACCGCTCCGGTCACCACTCCCAGCATTGCTCTGGATCCCCCGACCGCCCAGGCCTCGGGAACTGGAGGGAAAGACACAAGGACCGCAGCAAGTCCTCCCAGCGCCGCAAAGCCCATAACCCCGGCGTTGAATAACCCTGCATACCCCCACTGGATGTTTACCCCTAGGGTCATGATGGCAGAGATAAGACAGAGATTGAGAATGGCGAGCGCCACGTTGGCGCTCTGGACAACACCGACGGCGATCAGGAGTGCACCCATCGCGGCAAACAGCAGGATATTGCGAAGGTTGCTACTCATAACGTTTTTCCGCTGAACATCCCCGTGGGTTTGACCAGCAGCACAATCACGAGAATTACGAAGGAAACAGCCAACTTGTAGTCCGTAGAGAGCAGTTGGACAAGACCCTCCGGGATCCAGTCTCCCGGAGTGAGATACGCAATGACCCGCTTATAGGCAAAGGTCAATAACAGTTCGGAAAATGCCACGACAAAGCCCCCCGCGATTGCTCCAAGGGGATTTCCGACTCCTCCCACGATTGCTGACGCGAAAATTGGCAGTACCAACCCGAGATAAGTAAAAGGCTTATACCCCTTATCCAGACCGTACAGGGTGCCCGCAATGGCTGCCAGCGCGCCTGTGATCACCCACGTAATCGCCACCACCTTGGCAGGGTTGATTCCGGAAAGCAGTGCTAGATCCTCGTTGTCCGAGTAGGCACGCATGGATTTACCTGTCCGCGTCCTGTTCAGGAACCAGAAGATGAGCGCCACAATGACGACTGCGGTCACCACGGTGACGCCTTGAGTCGTCTTGATGGCAAGACCCTGATCCAGCCCCGTCATTTGCTTGAACGCTCGGGCTTTCATGATAAAGCGTTCGCCGTCAGCGAAGACCCGGTCCTGCGGGCCAATAATGAAACGAACGAGTCCGCTCAAGACAAATAGAATCCCCACGGAGACAATCAGATAAGTCACGGGGTTCGCTTTTTCGCGCCGGTAATACCGGTAAACAATGCGGTCAAACATCAGGCACATCGCCACGGTTGCGATAATTCCCACCGGAAGTGCCAAAAGCGCGGTCGGGAGAACCCCAAACGTAATTCCTTTCTCCTGGAGCCACCATGTCGCAAGGATCGTAATCATCGCGCCGAAGGACATGGTTTCCCCATGTGCGAAATTCGAAAAGCGCAGCACGGCGTAGATCATGGTCACGCCGAGCGCGCCCAGTGCCAACTGACTGCCATAGGCCAGGCCCGGGACCAGGACAAAATTAGCAAGAAGCACTAACGCGTTAACGATGTCGGTCACGTGATCTACCCGCCCAGAAAGGACTTGCGCACCTCGGGATCTGCCAAAAGTGCTTGCCCCGTATCGGTGTAACGATTCTGCCCCTGAACCAAAACAAAGCCGCGATCCGCAATCTCCAGAGCCTGTCTGGCATTTTGTTCCACCATCAAAATCGCTATACCTGTTTTGGCAATTTCTATGATCCGGTCAAAGAGTTCGTCCATGACGATCGGTGAGACTCCGGCGGTGGGTTCGTCCAGCATCAATACGCTGGGTTGCGTCATCAGGGCGCGGCCCACAGCGACCTGTTGTCGTTGCCCACCCGAAAGTTCGCCGGCCGGTTGCGCCCGTTTCTGCCCCAGCACCGGAAAGAGCGAAAACACCTGTTCCATTGTGGGTCTAAAATCATCCTGTCGGATGAAGGCACCCATTTCAAGATTCTCCTCCACCGTCATAGACGTGAACACATTCGCGTTCTGGGGCACAAAGCCCATTCCGAGGGTTACGCGTTCTTGCGGCGGAAGATGGGAGATGTCTCGCCCATCAAGTTCGACCGAGCCTTGCCGAAGGTCGAGCAGACCAAACAGGCCTTTCATTGCAGTAGATTTGCCGGCGCCATTAGGGCCGACCACTACTGCCACTTCTCCTTTGTCCACACCAATATCGCAGCCATGCAGGATGTCTGCTCCCCCGTAGCCGCCGTATAAGCCCTCGCCCTTAAGAAAACTCATATCACCAACTAGCGCTGATGCTTTCGACCGGTGCCGAGATAGGCCTCAATTACCGCCTCGTTGCTCATCACTTCTTGAGGGGTTCCCTGCGTCAATACGCCCCCTGCCGCCATCACTACGACCGGATCACACAAGCGCGAGATGAAATCCATGTCGTGCTCAATCATGCAAAACGTATAACCCTTTTCCCGATTAAGTCGCACGATTGCATCGCCAATAGCCCCAAGTAGTGTGCGGTTCACGCCCGCACCGACTTCATCGAGAAAAACCAGCTTTGGGTCAGCCATCATGGTTCGGCCCAGTTCGAGAAGTTTTTTCTGTCCTCCGGAAAGGTTCCCGGCCAGCTCGTCGGCTACGGGAGTGAGTTGAAGAAAGTCGATTACATCGGCCGCCCGTGCATTGAGCTCTTCCTCCTGTGTTTTTACCTTCCCGGGACGCAGCCAGGTATCGACCAGTCGCTCCCCTGATTGTGACGCCGGCACGACCATCAGGTTCTCGCGGACCGTTAGCGATGAGAACTCGTGGGCGATCTGGAAAGTCCTAAGAATCCCCAGAGCGAAAAGCTCGTGAGGTTTGCGGCCCGTAATGTCTTCACCGTTAAACATCACCCTTCCCCCGTCAGGGGGGTGGACCCCCGCGATGACGTTGAAGAGCGTAGTCTTTCCGGCGCCGTTTGGTCCTATCAGCCCGGTAATGCTCCCCTGCTCGATAGACAAAGAAGCATTCTCAACGGCATGGATACCGCCGAATTGTTTGTAAAGGTTCTGAATATCCAGCAACTGAAATCCAACCGGCAAAAAAAAACGGCCCGGGTGATCCCGGGCCGTTTTCTAGACGTCTAGCGGTATCCGACTGTGGTGTTTTTGCCACCGTCAACGAGAATCTGGCGATAGCTGCCCGCAGATTCTCCAGGGCCAATTAGTTCTACCGCAGAGGCGCCAACGTAGTCGACGTCACCGCCGTTGGCAATGTACTCAAGCGCTGCGTTGAGATCGCCGGGGTAGACCTTTTTGCCGGGAGCGTTTGCGACTTCCATGACCTTGGCTTTGAAGTCCTGGCTGTTGCTGGACCCAGCAGCCTGCATGGCTAGCATGATCAAAGCAGCTGCATCATAGGACTCCGGCGCAAAAGGACCGTCACCCTTGAAACCAGCGGCGGATGCCAACTCGACAAACATCGAAGCACCTGGGCTGTCAGTACCCGGCACAGCCCCGATAGAGCCGTCCAGGCCCGATCCAATTGCGGCAGGCAGAGAGTCGCCGATCATGCCATCCGGCAGGTAGAAGACGTCGAACGCTCCGGTATCGAGAGACCCTTGGATAATGGCTTTGCCGCCCTGATCCAGGTATCCCGCCACAATGAGGATGTCGCCGCCCGCCTGAGCCAAGGCCGCGACTTCAGCACTGTAGTCGCCCTTGCCTTCCTCATGCGCGGCATTGATGGTGATAGTGCCACCGCCGGCCGTGAAGTTGCTTTCGATACTGTCGGCAAGACCTTTGCCATAGTCGTTATTGGTGTAGGTCAGCGCGGCAGACTTATAGCCCTGGTCCATCAGAATGTCGGCCACCACTTGTCCTTGTCGGGCATCCGAGGGGGCCGTACGGAAAAAGAGACCATCGTCCTCCGCGGTCGACAAGCCGGGGGATGTTGCAGACGGCGAAATCATGACCACGCCATTCGGGACTGCCACGTTGGCCAAGATCGCACCTGTTACGCCGGAGCAGTCCGCTCCCATAATGGCATTGACCTTGTCCGAAGTAATCAGACGTTCTGCTGCCGCCTGGGCGGCTGCCGAATCGATACAGGTTGAGTCAGCCCTAACCCCAGTGACGGACGCACCGCCGAGCAATGCACCCCCGCCATTGACTTCAGCAATCGCCAGCTCGGCCCCAGCGCCCATGTCGGGAGTGAGAGACTCGATGGGCCCGGTGAAGCCAAGGATGATACCGATCTTCACTTCTTCAGCGAGTGCAGTACCGCTAAGC
>WTHR01000003.1 GCA_011523045.1 Gammaproteobacteria bacterium
GCTAAAACTGCCCAATCGTATGCGCGGGGTGGTGGACCTCTACGACGTGACCGAGGATTGGCTGCCGATTTATGACCGGTCCGCGATTGACGGCTTTTATATGGCGTGCGGGTCAAGCGGAAACCAATTTAAAAATGCGCCGGGCGCCGGCCGCTTGATGGCCGGCCTCATTGAATATTGTGAATCGGGGCGAGACCATGACGCGGAAGCCTTCCGGTTCAAGTTGGCGCATATCGACTATGAACTGGATACAGCGGGCATGTCTCGTCGGCGGCAGATCAATCCAGACAGCAGTTTTTCAGTCCTGGGCTAAGACTGCGCCGACGTGAGGAAAAAGCGGGCTAGATGATCTCCAGGCCGAATTGCTCAGCAGTTTCCACTAGAAGTTCCCAAAGCGATACGGCAAACCCCCGGGGGATGAAGAGTTCGTAGCCTGCGTCACTGCGCCGCAAGGTGACACCCACGTGATGAATGCCTGCATTTGCGACTTGGTTGACGCCGAAACGATCAGGGCGCAAATCAAGCGGGAGCAGTCGGTTAAGACATACAGAAGCCTCTGGTCCTGACACCAGAATTCGCGTTCTCGAGTGAGACAGGTCCAGGCAAACGGCTGTTTTGGCATCAAGAGTCGGCATCCCACAGTCCAACAGCCACCATTTAAGCGCTTCTACGCGCAGCGCTGTTCCCTGCTCGGTCGAAACCGCGTGACCGGGACCGGGCGCCTGGTCAGCGCCGATCGCGTGTGCGACGTCTTTTGCCGCAGAGCCCAGCATGTCAGGCCAGGCCGCTATCTGGACAAGATTCAGGTCCGCGATTTCCTGCAGCCGAACGCCGGGTTCACCGGGCTGGCCATGCATTCCACGATGGTAAACGGATGCGAGTGCGGATTGTCGTTTAGCCATACATCCGCTCTCCCTTGGGGTCATACATATGCGGTGAGACGATTTCCACGGCGGTATTTCCCTTGCGCACGGGGTCAGCACAAACGACGTCCCGCCTCTGCCAGGCCTCGTGACCGCCTTTGATAAATCCCAGTCCAATCCAGTGGCCAAGAGCCGGGGAGTGGGTCACCGCGGTGATCCACCCTTCACCGTATCCGGCAATGTTGTCCGCAGCGCAGAGAATGGACCCCGCGTTAAAGATTTCTCGCCGGTCTTTTGGGAAAATTCCAACGAGGCGCGGGCGGTCGTCCTTTACCATTTCAGGACGCTTGCGAAGCGCGCTGTCGACATAGGATTTCTTGTCAGACGCCATTCGCCCAAGGCCGGCATCCTCAATAGTGACCCGGCCATCGAGCTCGGCACCGGTCACGTGGCCTTTTTCAATTCTGAGCGCACCCAGCGCCTCCAGACCATACAGGCAGCCGTCCATCGGTCGGGCGGCATCCCACAGGCGCTGCATCACGGCGGGGCCAAAATCCGACGGCACGTACACCTCGAAAGCCCGCTCTCCAGAGAAACTGATTCGTGCAATCCGTGCAGGGATCCCGTCACGCATGGTCGTTTCCACCACGCCCATAAAAGGCAGGGCTTCGTCGGAAACCCGCGTTGGCTGTTCGACACAGGCTGCCAGCACCTCTCTGGATAACGGTCCTGCGACGGCGACCCCCGCCCATTGCTCTGACACCGAGGTCAGGTGAACTTTCAGGTCAGTCCATCGCGTCTGAAGCAACTCCTCCAGAAACGCCATCACCTTTGCCGCATGTGCAGTTGTGGTGGTCATGAAATACTCGTCTTCGGCAAGACGCCAGGTCGTGCCGTCATCCATGACCAAACCGTCATCTCGCAGCATAATGCCGTAACGGGTTTTGCCGATTGGGAGTTTTGCAAAGGGATTGCTGTAAACCCGGTTCAGCAGCTCTGTGGCGTCGGGACCTTGAATTGCGATCTTGCCCAGTGAGGTCACATCACAAAGTCCCACTGTGCGGCGTACGGTTTCCGCTTCCCGGACATACGCTTCGCTGATGGTTTCCCCGCTGCGGGCGAAAAACCAGGGCCGGTGCCAAAGTCCGGCCATGGTCATGGTGCCGCCTGCGCCGAGATTCCAGTCATGCAGCGGTGTCCGGCGCAGGGGTCTGAAATGCGGGCCCACATTTCGGCCCTTTAACGCGCCGATACTGACCGGCGTGTAAGGCGGGCGGAAGGTTGTTGTACCGACCTGGGGGATCTCCTTTCCCAGCGCGTCGG
>WTHR01000074.1:0-6909 GCA_011523045.1 Gammaproteobacteria bacterium
CCTGTAATTTCTTTTGGAAACCGGTCGCCGGTGATAATCACCTGACGCTGACCCTCAAGTAAAGTATTGAAAGTATAGAAGAATTCTTCTTGAGAGTGCTCTTTTCCTGAGAAGAATTGAATATCGTCAATCAACAACGCGTCAAGCGAACGGTAGTACCGCTTAAAGTCATTAATCGCGTTATGCTGCAAAGCTTTCACCATATCCGCAACAAAACGTTCGGAGTGGACATAGACCACCTTGGCTTTGGCCTGGCCCGCCATTACCAGATTTCCCGCTGCCTGCATCAGGTGAGTTTTTCCTAAACCTACGCCACCATACAAAAACAAAGGGTTGTAAGCCCTGCCGGGATTTTCACCAACCTGCCTCGCTGCAGCTCTAGCTAACTGGTTGGATTTGCCGCCGATATGGGTGTCGAAAGTGAAAGCGGGGTTGAGCCTCCCTTCAAAGCGCAACGGGCTTAACCCCACCTTGTCGTTCTTAGGTTGACCTTTTAATGAATCACCCGGGTGCGAACCAGTGGGTGGAGTTTCGCTGCCTACCTCTATTTTCAGATCCAACGGTGTGGCGCTAAAACTGTTCGCCAGTTTTTGGACCTCATCTAACATCTCCTTGACGATGAAGTCCCGAACAAACTGATTAGGGGCGAGCAGTTTAAGATCTCGCCCTTCTTCGATCGCCTGGAGCGGCCGAATCCACGTATTGAACTGTTGGGGGGATAGATCATCCTCCAGTCTTCCCAAGCACAGGTTCCATACCGACGACAATGTTAAATCTCCTGATAAAACAATTACTTATAATAAACCCGCTCAGAAACAAGAGTTTTTCGCAAAGAGCGCTCTGGTTTCACTCTGATTCTAAAGTCCGAAAGGATTTTTATCCACAAGTTTAGAAGAAAAAAATTTTTATCCACAATTTATCTAAAGTGTCTGGAAAACAGGAAATTATTGACTTTTTCTCTACTAAAGATGTAAATTCCAGCGCCCTTTTGCGCTCTCGGATCTAAACTTGTCATGAAAAGAACCTTCCAACCCAGTGTGGTCAAACGCAAGCGTCGCCATGGTTTCCGGGCACGAATGAAAACCCGAGGGGGTCGCGCAATCATCAATGCTCGGCGTGCCAAGGGCCGGGCCGAGTTAAGCGCCTAAGCGCATTCCGCGCGAACCAACGCGCGGCCGTGGCCGACCGCAGCTTCCCTAGATCTTGTCGCCTTCTTCGCGCCGCAGAATTTAAAGCGGTATTGACTGAGAAGTGCAGCAGCAAAGATCGCCTCTTTGTTGTCTACGCGAGGGAAAACAGACTCGCCCGATCTCGCATCGGCATCACGGTGTCGAAGAGGACATCACGAAAAGCGGTTCAGCGTAATCTGTTAAAAAGATTGGTGAGGGAGTCTTTCCGTTACCATTCAACGCAAGTGACGGGACTCGATATCGTGGCAATCGCCCGCCACCCTAGCGCGTTTGCCCAGAACAAAGAGGTGTGCCAAAGCCTTGAAAGACATTGGCACCGGATAAGTAACCAATGCAGAAAATCCTAGTCATACTTCTTAAGGGTTACCAGTACCTTGTCAGCCCATGGTTCGGGCAGACCTGCAGGTTTTACCCTTCCTGCTCCTGTTACGCCATCGAGGCGGTTGAAAAACGCGGTGTGCTTATGGGTTTGTGGCTGACCGTCCGCCGGATAGGTCGTTGCCACCCATGGCATCCTGGAGGCTTTGACCCGGTCCCAGAAAAATGCGAAGCCAAACTGCACGGTGAGTTGAGTTAAATGGATTTTCAAAGACTGATTCTCTTCGGTGCGCTTGGCATGGTGTTGCTGCTGCTTTGGCAGTCATGGTTGGAGTATGAAGCGGACAAAAACGGCACCAGCTTCAATGCCGCGACTTCGGCTCAATCCGCAACAACACAGGGCGCGAACAACGCGAGCGGCGGGTCTCAGGCTGATGATGTTCCCCAGGCACCGACCGCGTCGGCGGCTGTCGAGTCCACAGATATCCCTTCCACTGTCCCTGTGAGCCAGAGCTTGCCTGCAGAGCGCCGGGTGGTGGTGGAAACGGATCTCATTCATGCAGAGATTGATACCAAAGGCGGCGACTTGAGACACTTGTCTCTTTTAACTTATCCGGTATCGCTTGAAGAACCCGACACCCCATTTGTCTTGTTGAACGACAAGGGTGCAGATCTATTCCTGATTCAGGATGGTCTCTTGAGTGCAGACAAAGACACTCCCAACCATCACACAGTCTTTTCGACTGATCGGGAAAACGTGACACTGGCTCCCGGTGCCGACAGCGTCGAGGTGCACCTCGACTGGACATCAGAAGAGGGTGTTCGGTTCAGGAAAACGTTTACCTTTTTCAGAAACAGCTATTTTGTCGATGTGACCTTTACGGTGGATAACCAAAGCGGTGAGACATGGTCAGGGTATCGCTATTCCCAGATATTGCGCACCCAGGTGGCGGAGCCCAGCAGCGGTCTTGGGTTTCTCACCCGATTGCCAAGTTATAAAGGGGGCGCCATCTTCACCCCAGAAGACAAGTACCAGAAGATCGACTTCGAAGAGATGTATGAGGCAAACCTCGCTCGGCCGACCCCTTCCGGGTGGGTCGCGATGCTTCAGCATTATTTTGTGGGTGCCCTCCTTCCTGATGCGGGAACCGGTTATGAGTTCTACTCGAATGTAACGAACCGGGACACCGGCCCGCGTTACCTGATCGGTTACAAAACCACGCAGCCAACGGTTGTGCCTGCGGGAAGTTCACAAGAGTTGGACGGCGAGATGTACATCGGACCAAAAGAAACCGAGCGGATGATCAAGGCCGACAACCAACTCGAGCTTACGGTTGACTATGGCTGGCTGACCCCCGTTTCCTCACCACTCTTCTGGGTGATGACTTACATCAATCGCGTGGTGAACAACTGGGGTGTCTCGATCATCCTGCTGACACTTCTCGTCAAGCTGGTGTTCTTTCCGCTTTCTGCTGCTAGTTACAAATCCATGGCGCGCATGAAAAAGATGCAGCCTCGCATGCAGACGCTGAAAGAACGCTTCGGTGATGACAAGCAGAAGTTCCAGCAGGCGATGATGGAGATCTACAAAAAAGAGAAGATCAATCCTCTGGGTGGGTGCCTGCCGATCGTCATTCAGATCCCTGTTTTCATCGCTCTCTATTGGGTGCTCTTGGAAAGTGTCGAGTTGCGCCAGGCACCGTTCGCCTTGTGGATCAAAGATCTTTCGCTACAGGATCCTTACTACGTGCTGCCGATCCTGATGGGCGCCTCGATGTTCGGCCAGCAATTGCTGAATCCCGCGCCACTTGATCCCATGCAGCAGAAGATCATGATGGCGCTGCCGCTGGTCTTCACCATCTTCTTCCTGTGGTTCCCATCGGGTCTGGTGCTGTACTGGTTGGTGAACAACGTTCTCTCAATTGCGCAGCAGTGGGTGATTACGCGCAAAATCCAGGCCGCTGACAGCAAGACCTAAGCAACGGAATACCAGGCCGTTAGCTCTTGGACCAAAAAGACCCCTTGAGCGATTCAACGCGAACTATCGCCGCCAGGGCGACGCCCCCGGGAACAGGGGGTATCGGGGTCATTCGTCTCTCCGGGCCGGATTGTCTTCGTATTGCTCACAAGTTAACCGGCCGCGAACTGAACCCGCGCGAAGCTACCCCAACCCGATTTCATAGCGAGGGTGGCGACACCCTTGATCACGGTATCGCGATTCTTTTTAAAGCTCCGGCTTCCTATACCGGCGAGGACGTGCTGGAGCTGCATTGCCATGGCGGCCCCGTCATTCTGGATAGTGTCCTGGCTGAGGTGACGGCCTTGGGAGCAGAACTGGCACGACCAGGAGAGTTCACGGAAAGGGCATTTCTTAACGGCAAAATGGATCTTGCCCAGGCCGAGGCGGTAGTCGACTTGATTAACAGTCAGACAGAGACCGCGGCAAAGTGCGCGCTAAGATCACTAGAAGGGCACTTTTCAAGGAAGATAACCGATTTATGCGCTAATTTAAGAGAACTTAGGGTATTTATCGAGGCAAATATAGACTTCTCAGATGAACCTGTAGATAGTATTGAAAATAAAGAAATTAAGAAGAACATAACAGCATTTAACGAACTTATCGGAGAACTTATAGAAATATCAAGACCAGGAGAACTGTTATCCACAGGCGCCGAGGTTGTACTTATCGGTGCGCCAAATGCGGGTAAATCCAGCCTTTTGAATGCGCTTGCCAGGGCTGAGCGGGCGATTGTGACCGCGACGCCGGGGACTACTCGGGATACTTTAGAGGCGACTATTTCACTCGAGGGGCTGCCAATCCGGTTGATCGATACCGCGGGTCTTCGGGAGAGTGACGATGAGATTGAAGCGGAAGGCATGCGCCGAGCGCTTGCAGCAGCCGAGCGGGCAGATCTCGTGCTCGAGGTTCGAGACGATACCCATCCAGATGCCAATAGCCTAAAGACTGGGGGCGAGGTTTCTTCCAACAAGAAAAAAGTGGTGGTCTTTAATAAGTGCGATCTCAGTGGACGCGCCTTTGGTGAATTCAACAACCACGATGGATGCCCCGCTGTCGCGGTCAGCGCAACCAAAGGACAAGGAATAGATTCGCTTGAGAAGATGGTGCAGGTTGAGTTGGGTTACCGCGGGGAGAGGGAAGACACCATCATGGCGAGACGCCGCCACATCGAAGCAATGCAGCGAGCGAATTCACATCTTGATCAGGCAATAAACCAGTTTGAGAGCACTGATCTTCTGGCCGAAGAGATCCGGCTTGCGCAAAACGCGCTGGGAGAGATTACCGGTGAGGTGACGGTAGAGGATTTGCTCGGGGATATTTTCTCAACGTTTTGTATTGGGAAGTAGTGTACGGGCTGAACTTGCCTAATTTCTTTAAAGGCCATATACGTTCTGAATAAAGAATATCTTAAAGGTCTACAAAGAAGTACAATTAGTTGTTTTGACTCGCCTTGGCCCTCACTCGATGCTGGCGAACCGCCCAGGATTTAGATAGTCGTCGATAATCCTCGTTTGGCAGATCCGCAGCAGCTTTACCTGCAGCTTCATAGAGCGCTTGGGCGTCTAATCCGATTTCTTTCAATTTCTCAATTAGATAAGATGGTTGATATTGAGCCATGTAGCCCAAGAGCCACCATTGGGGAGGGGGTTTTCTTTTTGCTGGCATAACTTTAGTGTACTACAGAGTAGCATATATTTATTTATTTTGAATACCTTAAAGCTGCTGCTGGAAAGCGCAGTTAGAAAACTACGAAAGATTAAGGAAAGTTGGCAGACGAGCGACCGGACGGAGTCATAAATAGTTTTCGGATTGGTCGGTGAAGGATCTGTAGCCGAAGAATTGGTCAGGGGTTCGGCGTGGTATATCACCGCCCACACGGTCATAATGAGATCTGCACTGTTGTGAGTTAAAGAATAGAGAGAATTCGAATGGGTGAGAAGACACAACTCGCGGGAAGCGAGGATATTTATTCGCGAAAGATACTGACGCAGTTGATTGTGTTGGGGGTCGCGATCATCGTGGTAGGCCTGTGGCAATCGGATTTTCTCGCCCAGATTTATCTTAAGAATCAGATCACCCACGTAGGTTGGTTCATTAACGGCGGCATCCTGCTCCTGTTTCTTGCAGGCATCTTTCATATTGTTCGTGAATTCCAGCGCCTAAGTGGTGAGGAGCTCGCGATCAGCCGCGTGCTCGAGAATCTGGAGGCAGGGTCAGCACCCACGGAGGGGGCGGAAGCGAGCTCGCTAATGGTCCGCAGATACCTTGCCCTTGAGGATCTGCATCGCCAGCACGCGGTTATCAATCACAGTGCGCTGGCGGCGACGCTGGTGGCGTTGGAGTCTAGCCGGGTGAGTTTTCCCAAGTTTGTGCACAACGTGCTTATCCTGACGGGGGTCTTCGGCACGATTGTGTCGTTATCGATTGCGTTGCTCGGTGCGTCTGATGTGATTACGTCCACAACGGAAATGGGCGGTTTGAGCATGATCATCCACGGTATGTCGACGGCGTTGTCGACGACGATGACCGCGATCTTCGCTTACCTCTTTTTCGGGTATTTTTATCTTCGGTTAATGGACGCCCAAACGCATGTCGTGAGTCGAATTGAAGAGGCGACGAGCCGGGTGCTGCTCCCGCGGTTCCAGATTGAGCCTGAGAAAGCCGCCGAACAGCTTACCCATATCGTTCGGACCGCAGCAGCACTGGTGGAGCGGCTTGACGAATCGCAGGCGGGATATGCAAAGGTAGCCGAGGATATGCGCAGCCTGCTTGCAAGTTACCGCGACGAAATGCAACGCAACAGCGAGGGTCTCATCGAAATGACCCAGGTATTGCGAGAGGGATTCCGGCTGAACGATCCTAAGCGGTAGCAAGCAGTGGCTATTACCCGCACAGACGGTTTTGTAGATCTGAGAGTCTCACCCACGGTAAGTGGGCGCTCGGACGAGGACAGCGTGTGGCCGTCATTTACCGACATCATGACGGTCGTGGTGCTCATCTTTCTGGTGGCGTTGGTCATTATCCTGATGCGAAACACGGAGCTGGTGGGCCAACTGCGCGAGTCCGTTAGCCAGACCGAGACCATGACCACACAGCGCGGCGAGATGGAGATGCGCATCGCGACGCTGGGAGACGAAGTGGTGCGGTTGCGTTCCGTGCTGGCGCAGGCAGAGGCCGAACGCTCCGCAGCCGAAGAAACCATTGTGCTCAAAGAAAGCGAGATCTCGGCGTTGCTGGATGATGTTGGCGCATTGCAGAAGGTGAGAGAAGCGCTGGCTGCTGAAAAAGCGGGCCTGACCGAAGAGTTGGCTTCAGTTGAAAATGAGCGACAACAACTCTCTACAGAAAAAGCCGCACTCTCTGAAGAACTTGCCGGCGTCA
>WTHR01000074.1:7009-28158 GCA_011523045.1 Gammaproteobacteria bacterium
GCCGCACTCTCTGAAGAACTCGCGGGTGTTATTGCGCAAAGCCAGAACCAACTGGAGCAACTGGCCGCATCGGAAGGACTTCGCGAACAGCT
Organism: Gammaproteobacteria bacterium; assembly: GCA_011523045.1. Taxonomy (GTDB): domain Bacteria; phylum Pseudomonadota; class Gammaproteobacteria; order Arenicellales; family UBA868; genus UBA868. The sequence continues at coordinate 7,102 of WTHR01000074.1, forward strand.
TTCGCTGGATCTCACCAATCTCAACAACGCGCTGTCCGAACTGCAGTCAGAACAAAGCCGACTCATTCTGGCGGCTGAAGCACAAGCCCAGGATCAGGCGACTGTCGTTCAGGCTCGTGATGCTCTGCTGCGTGACCGCGATGCACTGGCAGAGCAGGTCAATGCGCTTGAGGTGACTCGCAGCGCGCTGCGTACCGAAGTCAGCGCCTTGCGTAACGAGATGGCGGGTCTGGTCCGCACGAGTGTAAGCACCGAGCTCGCGCTTGAGGAAAGCCGCCTTGAGGGCGAAGAGCTGACAGCGCGTCTTGCAGAAACCGCCCTTGAGTACAAGTTGACCAAAGAAGAACTCGCTTATCTTCGTGCCCAGTATGCCGACGAGGTCGAAGCCTTTTCCAAGGAGCGCGAACTGCTTGTCGCTGCACACAAAACGGAGCTCGATATCCTGAGAGAGCGCCATTCAGATCTTGAGAGCAAGTACAACCGCCTGGTGCGTCCGGCACGCAGCACAGTTGGGCGCGTCGTGGTTGAAGTCCGTTTCTGGAAAGAGGGCGACGCGCGCCGTTACTCACTGCGTCCCGCGTCAGGGTCGGAGATATCAGTAAGCGAATCAGACCTCCATCAGCAACTGACCGAGATGAAAGCGCGGCATGGAGAAAAACTTTATACCAAGGTCATACCTGACGATAATTCGCTGACCCATGGAGAAGCCTGGAGCTTCACCAACAAGATTCTCAATCGTTACGACTACTACTACCAGAACTGATCTTCAGGTTAGTCGCTTTCCAATGCAGTATCCCGAATCATTTGACGTGATCGTTATCGGCGGCGGCCATGCCGGGACCGAGGCAGCGCTGGCCGCGTCTCGTGCTGGCGCGAAAACGCTTTTGGTCACACACACCATCGAAACCGTGGGACAAATGTCCTGCAACCCCGCTATTGGGGGTATCGGCAAAGGGCATATCGTCAAAGAAATCGATGCCCTGAGCGGCATCATGGCCCAGGCGGCAGACCGGGCCGGTATCCAGTTTCGCCGGCTTAACGCCAGAAAAGGACCAGCGGTGCGTGCGACTCGGGCGCAGGCAGACCGGATGCTTTACCGGGAAGCCATCCGCAGTGCGATTGAGGGGGAAAGCGGTCCGGTAGTTTTGCAACAGTCCGTTGAGGACCTGTGGGTGGAAGGTGACCGGATCGGCGGAATAGTCACGGCGGGAGGGATCCGTGTCTCGGCCCGCGCGGTCGTGTTAACCACAGGGACTTTCCTCAATGGCCGAATTCACGTCGGGCATCGTAGCGAACCCGGAGGACGCGCCGGCGATGCGCCGTCGACCGTCCTTGCAGATCGGCTTCGCGAGTTGTGCCCGCGCACCGGACGCCTCAAAACCGGGACGCCGCCGCGGATTGACGGGCGAACCATTAACTTCTCAAGCCTCGAATTGCAGCCGGGAGATGACCCGATCCCGAGTTTCTCCTTTCTTGCCACAAAGAGCGATCATCCATCGCAGGTCTGTTGCCATATTGCGAAGACCAATCAAAAGACTCATGACATTATTCGTGCCGCGTTGAGCCAGTCTGCGCTATACGGCGGCGAGATAGAAGGCGTTGGGCCGCGGTACTGCCCTTCTGTTGAGGACAAAATCGTTCGTTTTGCCGACCGGGACAGTCATCAGATATTTGTAGAACCCGAGGGACTGAAAGTCCACGAGATCTACCCCAATGGGCTTTCGACCAGTTTGCCTTTTGAGGTTCAGTGGGAGATGGTCCGCAGCATCGACGGATTCGAAAACGCCCGTATTACCCGGCCGGGTTATGCGATTGAATATGATTATTTTGATCCGCGCGACCTGCTTCCGGGGCTTGAAACCCGTGCCCTGTCCGGACTCTTTTTTGCCGGGCAGATCAACGGCACAACGGGCTATGAAGAAGCCGCCGGGCAGGGACTGGTTGCGGGTCTCAACGCAGCCCGGCGAAGCCGCGACGATTCGCTCTGGTGTCCTCGCCGTGATGAGGCGTATATCGGAGTCATGATTGATGACCTGACTGCGCGCGGCGTGACAGAGCCTTATCGCATGTTTACCTCACGGGCGGAGTATCGGTTGCAGTTGCGCGAGGACAACGCGGATCTGCGCCTGACCGAGACCGGCAGACAGTTGGGCCTGGTCGGCGACTCACGATGGACCGTCTTCTCACGCAAACGTGACTTGCTAGAGAGCGAGCGCACCCGTTTGCAGCAGACCTGGGTTCGGCCCGACGCAGTGCCGGTGGAAAAAGCCACGGCCGTATTGGGCCAGGAACTCAGCCGCGAACAAACCCTGGCAGAGCTTCTGCGCAGACCGGATGTGCGTTACCGGGAACTCATCAGCCTTTGTGGATCAGACGAAGACGGTGTGACGGATGCCGCTGTCGTAGAACAACTGGAGATCGAAGCCCGCTATGCCGGGTACATTGATCGCCAGCGAGATGAGATTGCCCGCCAACGCAAGCACGAAGATACGCTGATCCCGGAGGAGATCGACTATCAGGCAGTGCGGGGATTATCCAACGAGGTCCGCCAGATTCTGATTGAACATCGGCCCATGACCCTTGGTCAGGCAACTCGGATTTCCGGTGTTACACCAGCGGCTATCTCCCTGCTGTTGGTGCATCTCAAGCGGCAGCAACTGCGTTCAGCCGCCTGATCCCGTCTTAGGCAGATGGCCGGTTCCATGAGGCTGCAACTGGCAGAGGGTGCCAGCCAGATCGGTCTCGATCTCAGCGAGGCCCGCTGCGATACCCTGCTTGATTATGCGGCGCTGATTCGGAAGTGGAACCAGACGCACAATCTGACAACGATTGATGACCCGGCAAAAATGCTGACCCATCATCTGCTGGACAGCCTTTCGATCGCGCGTTTTGTTGTTGGGGACCGCTGTCTTGATATCGGATCCGGTGCGGGTCTGCCGGGTATGGTGATGGCGTTGGCGTATCCTGAGCAGCACTGGACGCTCGTCGAAAGCCGGGCCAAGAAAGCCAGTTTCCTTCGTGAAGCCAAGATTCGCTGTAAAGCCGAAAACGTAACGGTGATCGCGACTCGAATCGAGGATTACCGGCCGCCCGAAAATTTTGATACGCTAGCCTCGCGTGCGGTCTCGACAGTGGCCGACCTGATCAGCATGACCGGGCATCTGCATCACCCAAGTCTGCGCTTGATCAGCATGAAAGGCATTTATCCCGAAGAGGAATTGTCGGCGCTCACCCCGCGCCAGCGGGAAACGACCGAGGTCTTTCCGGTCGCGGTGCCTGGTCTTGATGCACATAGACACATTGTTGTGGTGACAGACGTTTTGGAGAAGCAAAGTTGACCAGGATCATCGCGGTGACAAACCAAAAAGGGGGCGTGGGCAAAACCACGACCGCGATCAATCTGGCCGCTGCACTGGTTCGCGAGGGCCTTCGGGTACTTCTGATCGATCTGGATCCACAGGCCAACGCCACGGTCGGAAGCGGCATCGACCGCAATCAGCTTCAGCATACCGTCTATCAGGTGTTGTTGGGCGAGAGCGTTTTCCTAGAGACGGTGATCGCGACGGATTCAGGGTTTGACGTGTTGCCGGCTGAAGCAGGACTCGCCGGAGCACAGGCAGAGTTGGCTCGCGGGGAGGAAAGCGACAACCACCGGCTGCAACGTGTACTGAGCACCGTCCAGCATTACGACCTTATATTGATTGACTGTCCGCCGGCGCTGAATGTGCTGACACTGAACGCGCTCGTCGCAGCCCAGTCCGTACTGATCCCGGTGCAGTGTGAGTACTATGCGCTCGAGGGGTTGAGCGGACTGGACGATACGATCCGCCGACTGCGGGCCAGCAACGTTAATCCTTCGCTGACGATCGAGGGACTGGTTCGCACCATGTTTGATGGACGCAACTCACTGACCAATGAGGTGTCCGCGCAATTGCGACACTATTACCCCAATCTTGTCTATGAAACGGTGATTCCCCGAAACGTCCGTCTCGCCGAGGCGCCGAGTTTTGGCAAATCGGTTATCGACTATGACCCGACTTGCCAGGGCGCGCTGGCCTATCGGCAACTGGCTACCGAGATGCTGCAGAGTTTGCGCCCCTCTGAGACATCCGATACCGGCACAGCTGTGTCAGGAGCAGACCATGAGCCCTAAAGCAAGACTTGGAAAAGGCCTCGACGCACTGCTGGGCAGTGCGCCATCGGTAACACAGTCGAGCCAGTCTGAGCTTCGCCAGCTGCCGGTTGACCAGATTAGAAAGGGCCGCTATCAGCCACGCACAAGAATGGATGAGGCAGCGCTTGAAGAGTTGGCGGCCTCCATTTCCTCCCAGGGAATTGTTCAGCCTCTGCTGGTGCGGGAAACGGCCGGCGGCGGATATGAGCTGATCGCGGGAGAACGTCGCTGGCGGGCCGCTCAGCTCGCGGGTCTGACTGAGGTGCCGGCGGTGGTTCGGCGCGTTCCGGACGAAGCCGCGCTGGCAGTGGGCCTTATCGAAAATATCCAGCGCGAGAATCTTAATCCGATCGAGGAGGCGGCCGGCATTCAGCGTCTGCTCGATGAATTCGGATTGACCCACCAACAGGCGGCCGAGGCAGTTGGCCGATCACGGGTGGCGGTCAGCAATCTGCTCAGGCTGCTGAAGCTCGATCCGAGTGTGCGCGAACATCTTGAGTCGGGCCATATCGAAGCGGGCCACGCGCGTGCCCTGCTGGGGCTTGCGAGGGATCAGCAGGTCGTCGCAGCGCAAGCCGTCATGCAGCGGCGACTGTCGGTTCGTCAGACTGAGGAGCTCGTTCGCAGGATGCTCGACCCTTCGGAGAATACCTCTTCAAAAAAACCCAAGAGCAAGACGGACCAAAGCCGCGATATTCAGCGCCTTGAGGAGGCGCTGTCAGAAAAACTGGCGGCACCCGTGCATCTGGAGTCGCGTGACGGCAAATCAGGCCGTCTGGTGATCGAATACAACTCGCTCGACGAGTTGGACGGCATCATCGAGCGTTTGGGCTGAGCGCCTTTTACTTCCGGCGTATTCCTATTTTCTGCCCCGCCTGATCAGGCATCGGCAGCGGTTTATGTGCCGCCATTATCTGGTCGATCACACCACTGACCTTCGGCAGAAACGGTGAGGTCCGCCGGCTTTCAAGGCTGACGTGGATCATCATTTGCTCGCTGGTGGCTGCGAGATAACCCGCTTCAGCGTGGAACATTCGCAGGAAATAGTGGACCCGCTTGCTGTCGGCGTCCAGCAGTTGGCACGTGAGGCGGATGGGGTCGTCGAGATGCAGCTCCTGCAGGTAGTTGATATGCATCTCCAGAGTAAAGGTCGAACATTTCTCGGTCTCAAGGTATTCAGGCGTAATGCCCATCTGGCGCATGAACTCATCCACACCGTGATCAAAAGCGAGGACGTAATAGGCCACGTTCATATGACCGTTGTAGTCAATCCATTCGGGCAACACACGTTGGTGGCCGAGGTCCAGCTCTGCTTCGGGGAATTCTTGGGTCATGAGGGATCCTGTCGTGTGCGGAGGGTTCGGAGGGACTGCTCGATGCCGTTGTCGACATAGGCGCCGTAATAGTCGGGAATACTTGCTCCGACAAGCGGTGGACTGATGGGTGTTCCTGCGCCATCCAGAAATTCGAGCGTGGGTACGATCCTGATACCGCGGGTTTTGGAAAAAGATCGATGACTGGTGACAGTCCCGCTGAAGCTCACAAGATCGAGATTCGTATCGATACGTACTTCCCGCAGCAGCATGCGATCCTGATATGCCGGATCTGTAGAGATCAGATTGAAGACGCTTGCCTTTACCTCGTCACAGTAATGACAGTATTCGGCCGTATAAACCAACAGGATCGGCACCCGCCCTGCACGCGAGGTGTTGGCGTCCTGCTGTAGATCCACCGCAACCGGTATCTTTCCGGCAATAACCGGTCCCCACGGTAGCCCGGCCAGCAAAAGCACAGCGCAGAGGTATCTCACGGCAGTCATAGAGAAATTATATCTTGGCGTTACCCGCCTCCAGCTGGCGGGCTCGCCCCGCAGGATTCAGGCGCCGCGAATCATTTGCCGGATACCCGGATACTGATCGCGGGTAATGCAGTACTTGGCGGTGCCCTCGGCCCAGGGCTGTCCAGCCTCCAGCAGCGCCTCCAGCCGCGGCAGGTCGCAGACCATGGTGCTGCCGACTACATCGACACCACGATCAAAGATCGGATCTGGCAAGCACGATGCGCTCGGCCCCACCAGAGCCACCCGAGCTTTCGGATCACAGTAACTGAGCACATCATCCAGCGTATCGTTGATCAATGTGGAACCTGTGATGAGCACACGATCACAATCCCGCAGCCGATCGGTTTGGTCAGTCACCTCAAAGGGACCGGACCTTTGGAGAAATTTCGAGTCTTTCTCAATGACGGTCAAAGTTCCGGGATAGTTTTCCCACTCCCTGATCAACGGTGCAAAAAAGCCAACCATCCCGACGTGCCGCGCGCCAGCCAGATCCAGCTGGCCAACGGGATCTGTGGCTCGGTCAAGGTTGAACCCAGCCGTTTTGATGAGATGCTGACTGACGGCGTTGAGTGCGCCGAGTCCCACGGCTGTTAATAATGGGTCTTCGCCCAGGCAGTGTTTCACCAGCTCCAGCGTGGACATCTCGGCGAACCGTTTTGGGTCACACGCATCCAGATGCGACAAGGTATCATCCAGCCCGGCAAAGAAGAACCCGCAGCTGCCGTCGTCGAGAGCGATGACACCAAATTTTTTTGGCCGTCCCGTCGGCCTCGCCGGACGCGGCTTGTACAGACCGCGCACAGTGGGCAGCTCCTTTTCTTCGCCGAGGGTGAGCACAAGATCAACCAGATCGGACAGTACGGTCATGGGCGCGCAGGACAGTGAGGTCGGTATGTCGCAGGAGCGTCGAGTCTATAGCAAGTTCCGCTCGCCGGATCTTGCCGATATCGCGAATATGCGCCCCGGCGTGTCAAAGGATCGCATCATCGAAGCCTGGGTCGCAACGCGCCTCTCTATCCACCAGGCCTTTTTCAGACCGAGCAACCAACTGCTCTATTTCTGTGATACCGCCGAGGGCGGCACCAGTGACATCGTGGCCAAAACCCTGCTTTCCCTCAAGTCGCCAAGGCGGCTGGAACCGGTGCGCATTGATGCGCTGGGCGCACTTTTTGTCGGCATCAAGGTGCGGGTGGAGCCAGACGAATTCCCCGTGGTGAATGCCGCATTAAGGCTCAGCGGGATCAGTGTCGACCGCCTTGAAGATCTCTAGGGATCGCCGGGGACGCTGCCCGGATAATCACACTGACGCCAGGCTTCGAACAGAGCGACCGCGACGGCGTTGGAAAGATTAAGGCTTCGGCTTGTGGCGCACATCGGCAACGTCAAGCGCTGAGCCTCGGGTACGCGGAGTCTGACGTTGTCGGGAAGGCCGCGGGTCTCAGGGCCGAACACCAACGCGTCACCGCTTTGGAACGCGCAGTCGCTGTGTCGCCGGCCATGTTTGGTCGAGAACATGAAAGCGCGCTGAGGAGAGACGGTCTCAAGGAACGCATCCATGCTGGCATGGTGGGATATCATGACGGCGTCGGCATAGTCTAGGCCTGCGCGCCGGAGAGTGCGGTCGTTAATCGAAAAACCAATCGGCTCAATCAGATGAAGCCGGGAACCAGTGTTGGCACAAAGGCGGATGATATTGCCGGTATTGGGCGGAATCTCCGGTTGGTACAGCACCACATGGAACATCGCGGGTCGGGCTCAGGCGGGCTTAAATATCACCAGCAATACTGCGCCGACCAGCACGAGAACGGGAAACTCGTTGAACCAGCGATAAAACACATGCCCGTGCCGATTTTTGTCTTGCGCAAACTGCTTGACCATGTGCCCGCACCAGAGGTGATACCCAACGAGGACCGCAACCAGCGCGATCTTTCCGGTAAGCCACAGGCTCTGACTGCCGATGCCGTAACCCAGCCATAGCCACAGGCCTGAGGCGATGGTCAGCACGCCTCCCGGGGTGGTAATCCCAAAGTAGAGTTTGCGCTCCATCACTTTGAACTGATCTTGAGTTGCCCGATCTGCATTCATGGCGTGATAGACAAACAGCCGGGGAAGATAGAAGAGCCCGGCAAACCAGGTCACCATGAAGATGATGTGTAGCGCCTTGATCCAGAGCATGGTCGATGATTAAGGAGTCAAAAGCGTCTTGGCCATGAGTCTGAGACCAACCAAGACGAACTATCAAAGCATCATATCATGCAGGTCAGCCCGCTTTGGTTGGTCGAGAAAGCGCTCCAGCAGATCATCCAGAAAGCGCCAGCCGAGCGGCGTGGTTTGTACGCGGTTCTCGTCCAGGTGCAGCAGTCCATCGCTGGCCGCATCCTTAAAAAGCGGCTCCTCGTTTTTCCAGTCAAGCCCGGTCCGCTGCGCAAAAATATCTTTTTCGAATCCAGCCTTGAGACGCAGCGCGTTGAGCAGGAATTCGAATCGCAATGCTCCGGCAGTCAGAGGCGGTCCGGTGTCGGGCACGGTGCCCGCGGTAACGGTTTTCAAGTATTCACGGGGGTGCCGCGGGCGGCTCCATCGGTAGACCGCGTTTTCAACAGACAGCTTGCTGTGTGCTCCTGCCCCAATGCCGATGTAGTCGCCGAACTCCCAGTAGTTGAGGTTGTGGCGGCAGCGGTACCCCGGCCGGGCAAAGGCAGAGACCTCGTAGTGCTCAAAGCCGGATTCACAGGCGAGATCCTGGACGGCGCAACGTATGTCCCATAGCACTTCCTCATCAGGCAGGACAGGCGGGTTTGCCGCAAAGGCGGTGTTGGGTTCGATCGTCAACTGGTAAAGCGAAAGGTGAGTGGGCGAAAAATCCAGGGCGGCTCGAAGATCGGCAAGCGCATCCGACGTCGCCTGTTCGGGCAGGCCATGCATCAGGTCGATGTTGAAGTTGTCGAATCCGGCTTCCGTGATGGCCCGACAGGCCTTTTTGGCCTCTTCCCCATTATGTATACGCCCCAACACGCGGAGGCTTTTGTTGTTGAAACTCTGTACGCCAAGCGAAAGACGGTTGACCCCGCAATCACGATAGCGACGGAATCGATCAGCCTCGGCTGATCCGGGATTGGCTTCCAGCGTGATCTCCGTCTGTGAATCGAGCCAGCCACGCTGGTCGAGACGCTCCAGCAATCGAGCGATCTGATTCCCTTCAAAAAGGCTCGGTGTCCCCCCACCAAAAAAAACGGCCTGCAGGCGGCGTTTTGGGTAGGTCTTCCCAACCGCTTCGAGATCTGCAATCAGTCCATCGATGTAGTCCGATGCGGGCAGATCGGTTTTTAGGGGGTGAGAGTTGAAATCACAGTAAGGGCACTTGCGTTCGCACCAGGGCAGGTGAACGTACAGTGTCAGGGGAAGCGGAACGAGGGTGTTCAATCAGGCAGGCAGCAGTTTCTGGGCGTTTCTTGACGGTAGGCCTGGATGAGGTCCGCAATTTCATCAGCAAGCCGCTGGCGTGATTGGACCGATCCCCAGGCATTATGAGGGCTGACCAGGAGGTTGGGGATATCCGCAGCCAGCAGGGGATGATCCGCACCTGGAGGCTCCTGAGTCAGTACATCGATACCTGCCCCGCCGATCTCTCCCTGGCGCAGGGCATTTGCGAGGTCGTTTTCATTGACGATGCCGCCGCGGGCCGTGTTGATCAGGATGGCGGTGGATTTCATTTTTTCCAACTGGGCGCGGCCGATCAGATTGTGCGTTGCGTCAGAAAGCGGGCAATGCAATGAGATCACGTCAGAGTTTTTCAAAAGCTCGTCGAAAGTGATCCGGCCATCAGGTATCGCTTCACTGCCGGGCCTGGCACAGACCGCCACCTGCATGCCGAACCCAAGCGCGATCTGTTCAACGCGCCGGCCAAGATTCCCATAACCGATAATGCCCAGCGTCATGCCATCGAGCTCGCGGATGGGATAGTCCAGCAGGCAGAACACCTTGCTCTCTTGCCAGCGGCCTGCCTTAACGGCCTGGGTGTAGTCGCCAAGGTGTGAGACCAATGTGAGCAACAGCGAGAAAACGTGTTGGCTTACCGCGCCGGAGGCATAGTCGCGCACGTTGCAGACCATGATGCCTCTCTGTTTCGCCGCCGCCAGATCGATGTTATTGGTGCCGGTCGCGGCCACGACGATCAGTTTCAGGCAGGCGCTTTGCATCGCTGCTGCATCGATGATGACTTTGTTGGTGACCACCACCTCACAGCCCGCGATCCGCTCTGCCACCTCGTGAGACTGTGTTGATCGATGATGCGTCCATTGGTCGAGGGCGCTCTCGAGCGCAGCCGTATCCAGGTCGCCGCGATCGAAACTGTCGGCATCAAGTATGGTTCCTTTCATTAGTTCAGCCGCTCCCGTCGGCATAGCGCATCTGCTGGAGCTGTCGGCGCTCTTTTTTGTCCGGCCTGCCTCTGGATTGCCTGATAGGCTGGGGCTGCAGGCGCAGTTGCTGACGCAAGGCTTCGCGCCGTTCAATACTGTCCGGATCTTCGACGTACGTCTGAGCCGCAATCGGGGCTGAGACGCGCCTGTCGATCAGCCGCTGGATGGTGATGTGATAAACGGCCGTCTTGCGGCGGATGCGCAGCCGGTCGTTACATCGGACGGATTTCGCCGAGCGGGTCCTTTGATCGTTGAGCAGAACATGGCCCGCCCGGACTGCCTCGACTGCTTCCGCGCGGGTCTTGAAAAAACGTGCCGCCCAGAGCCAGCGGTCGAGGCGGACACCGTTGTCATGCTCGTGGTCAGTCATCGTTGTTTCTCATGGTAGGCCCAGCCCCATCGAGCCGATAAGGCCGGATGATAAAATGCGGTCTCTTCCCTTACAGGTGTTCAGTCGTGAAGTGTATCGCGCGCGTTTGTCTGATGACAGGGCTGCTGGCAGCCGGCCCGGCAGTGGCACTGGGACCGGTGGACGGCGAAGCCGGTGTCTTTACCTGGGTGGTTGACGATTACCAGGACACGTCGGTCAATTCTCCCCTCACCGGTGGTTATGGCGAGTTGTGGCTGGGCGAGCGGTGGGGCCTTCGGGCGTCTCTTTATCGGATCAGTGAGGACAGCGTTGGCATGGCGCCTGATGAGCAGACGCTGGTGGATTTCAAATACCGCGTGTTGAGCGCCACCGACAACACCTTTCTGGCCCTCGGGCTGGGCTGGGAGCAGGACCGCTTTGGAGCCGACGGGGACGCGTCAGGCGCGCGGGTCATGGCAGAGGCGCGAGTCGGGATCCTTGGTTTTCTCAGGTTTTATGCCGATGCTGGCTGGGCGCCTTCGCTTGGGACTGTGGGGTCTCGCCAGGATCTTTCCTCTATTTCGGTAGAGACGGGATTGGTCCTTGATCCCCTGCCTTTTATCGATCTTCGACTCGCTTGGCGATACCAGATTACAGACTACACCGGGGCAATTACAGGATCCGACGCCAGCGAAGGCAGTTATGGTGTTCTGCTCGGTGGCGGAATTCATTGGTGATCCCGGTCAGCGAGGTCCTGAACCGCTTTCAGGAGTACCAGCCCGATCTGGAACCACCCTCCAGCTCCCTCCAGGCCGAGGTGGCGTTGGTTTTGAATCGCGAAACGGGCGAGCACGATCCCAGTATCCTTTTCATCCAGAGAGCGGCCTCGCCCGATGACCCCTGGTCAGGGCAGATGGCTTTCCCCGGGGGCCGGCGGGAGAACAGTGATCTTGAAGCGGGTGACGCTGCCTGCCGCGAGACCTGGGAAGAAATTGGGCTTAAGCTGTGCCCCACCGATTCGGTGGGCCGGCTGGGCGACCTGCGCGGCCGACATGGCGGCAGATCCGCTGACCTCGTGATTTCCTGTTTCGTTTACCTGGTGGATACCACGCCCGCACTCCGAGCCAACCACGAAGTCTCCGAGATAGTCCAGATACCGCTGTCCCGACTTCTCGATCCTGATCTTCGGACCTCAGTGGAATACGAAGCCGCAGGCGGCACACGTTTTCCCGGTATATTTCTCAGCAAAGAAGATGAGCGGGTGATTTGGGGTTTGACCTATCGGTTCCTGATCCGGTTCTTCTCGCTGTTTGGGCATCCGCTGCCGCCGGGCTGATCCGGCGCCCGCCGCGAAACGCCGCTGCATCACGACATATCACAACAGAGGAAGATTGATGGCCAGAACAAACAATCGACGCCCGGACGAGTTGCGGTCCGTGCATTTCACCCGTGCCTACAGCCGTCACGCCGAGGGTTCGGTACTGGTCGAGTTTGGAGATACCCGGGTGCTGTGTACGGCAAGCGTGGAAGAGCGCGTGCCGAGATTTCTCAAAGGCAGCCAGCAAGGCTGGATTACCGCCGAATACGGCATGTTGCCCCGCGCGACTGGAGAGCGGATGGCGCGCGAGGCGGCCCGCGGCAAGCAGGGCGGACGAACCCTTGAAATCCAGAGACTGATCGGCCGTTCACTGCGGGCCGCGCTCGATCTGAAAGCGCTCGGAGAAAGAACGGTCACGCTGGATTGTGATGTGATTCAGGCGGATGGCGGTACGCGAACGGCATCGATTACCGGCGCCTGGGTGGCACTCGCCGATGCGCTGGATCATCTTTACCAGCAGGGCCTGATTGATGTCCCCGTCCCGCTGCATCAGATAGCTTCGGTCTCTGTCGGCCTGCAACAGGGTGAGGTCCTGCTGGATCTGGATTATTCTGAAGACAGCACCGCTGACACGGACATGAATTTCGTCATGAACGATGAGAAACGGTTCATCGAAATCCAGGGGACCGCCGAACACAGCCCGTTCAGTGAAGCCGAGATGCAGAAGATGACTGCCGTCGCTGTGAAGGGGATCGAGGAGCTGATGCGCTTGCAGCGCCTCGCTCGAGAGACAGACTAGTGAACCGTGAGTTGGTGCTTGCTTCGGATAATGTGGGAAAACTCCGGGAGTTGGATGCCCTGTTGTCAGGGGCCGGCTTCTCGGTGGTGGGTCAGGGTGCGCTGGGGGTCATCCCCGCCGAAGAGACCGGCAAGACCTTTGTTGAGAATGCAATCCTGAAGGCCCGCAATGCGGCCGAGCAAACTGGTCGCCCTGCCATCGCGGACGATTCGGGCATCGAAGTCGACGCACTGGACGGTGCGCCCGGCGTCTATTCCGCGCGTTTTGCCGGTCAGGGCGCGAGCGATGCCGACAACGTCGCCAAGCTGCTCTCCCAGTTGGCAGATGTGCCGTTTGAGCAACGACGGGCCCGATTTCGTTGCCTGATGGTCTCTTTGCGTTGGGCAGATGACCCGGCACCCCTGATCTGTGAGGGAACCTGGTCAGGGTATATCGCTGTCTCGCCAAGCGGTGAGAACGGTTTTGGCTATGATCCGGTATTCTGGGTCCCGGAAGAAAACTGTACGGCCGCCGAACTTGCCCCAAGCGTGAAGAACACCCTGAGCCATCGTGCGAAGGCGCTTGACCTTCTCATAAACGAATTGATCGCCCGGGCAGGTTAATCATGCTGGAACCAAATTAATGAAAACGAGTCACGCGATATGAAAGAGTTGGTACTGATACGCCATGGCCAGAGTGCATGGAACCTCGAAAACCGGTTTACGGGATGGGTGGATGTGGATCTGTCCGACCGGGGGGTCCGCGAAGCCCGCGATGCCGGCAAGACCCTTCGGGAGAAAGGTTACCGATTCGACCTCGCCATGACGTCACTGTTGAAGCGCTCGATCCGTACTCTGTGGCTGATCCTCGACGAGATGGACCAGATGTACCTGCCGGTGCAAACGGATTGGCGGCTGAATGAACGGCACTACGGGGCACTGCAGGGCCTCGACAAAAAGGAAACCGCACTCAAGCACGGTGATGATCAGGTGCTCAAGTGGCGCCGGGGCTATGCCATTCGCCCCCCGGCTCTTGATCCGGCAGATCCACAGCATCCTTCTCAGGATCCGAGATATGCCGGTATCGCCGGGCTCCCCGATACCGAGTCATTGGCCGACACGTTGGAGAGAGTGACGCAATGGTGGAGTGAGAGGCTGGTCCCGGAACTCAACAACGATAAACGGGTGCTGGTCGCTGCGCACGGCAACAGTCTGCGCGCAATGGTGAAGTTTCTTCTTGGCATGAGTGAGGACGAGATCATGCAATACAACATTCCCACCGGGATCCCGCTGGTCTTCCGGATGAGTGACCAACTAGAGGTGATGGATCATGAATATCTCGCCGACGAAGCGGCACTGAACGCCGCGGTGAACGAGGTCAAGCACCAGGCATCCTCCGAAACCGCGCCTTAAGCGTAGCGCGAGCTAGTCTCTTCGAAGATGTTCCGACAGGGCAATGGGGCTGGGATAACGCAGCACCACAAAAGTGGATGAGACAACGAACGTAATCAGTGTGGCCACCTGCACGAGATGGGCCGCTTGGTGACTGATGGTTTGCGCCTGTACCGCGACGGCAACCAGCAACAGAGAAAACTCACTCATCTGGCCGAGCCTTACCCCCGCTTCGCCGGCGAGAACGGTGCTTTCACCGTATCTTCTGAGCAGGGCGCGGTAAGTGACTGGTTTGATAACAAGGACACCCGCGGCCAACGCCAAGGCGGACGGCCAAACAGAAGCGGCGCCCGCGAGGTCAAATCCTGCGCCGAGGGCAAAAAAGAACATCACGAGGAAGAAGTCGCGCAACGGACGCAGGCTTTCGGCGATAAAGGGCGCGATGGGACTGTTGGCCAGTGTGATACCGCCGATGAAGGCGCCGACTTCATAGGAAAGGCCAAGACTCTGCGCAAATTGGGCAAAGCCCAAACACCACCCGAGCGACAACAGGAACACATATTCACCCACTTTGTCGAAACGCTGAAAGAGTGGTCGCAACAGCCATCTTTCAGCGACCAAGCCGCCAGCAAAAAGAAGGGGCAGTCCCGCGAATTCAAGACCCGCCTGTAGCCACGGCATCGATCCCGTTGCCAGGGTGTCGATCAACAACAGAGCGCCGATTGCGAGCAGGTCCTGCAGTAACAGGATGCTGATGATGACCTCTCCGGTATGGCGATGGTGCAGGACCGTGGTCGGCAGCAGTTTGAGTCCGATGATCGTGCTGGAAAGGGTGCTGGCCATCCCGACCACGAGGCAGTCGACACGGGACAGTCCGGCCGCCAGCCCCACCCCATATCCCAGCAGGGCGAAGATGATCGAACTGATCAGGGTGACGCCGACGGCTTCCTGTATCTGTCCGAGCAGTTTGCGCGGCGACAGGTCGAGTCCGAGTAGAAACAGCAGGAAGATGATCCCGATATGGGCGAGCTCGGAGATGAGATGGGGATCGGCTATCAGACCCGTGACTGATGGCCCCGCGATCACACCCACCGCGATGTAGGCGATCAGCAGAGACTGGCGCGCAAACAGCGCCACCGTGGCGAGCAGCGCCGCCCCGGTGAAGATCAGGAATACGGAAAATAAAACGGACTCACCCATTGCTGCAGAAGTTGTGTGCGTCTGGGCACATGGTGGGGATCAGGTGGGAAAGTAGTCAGGCTCCTGTCCTGCTTTCCACTTGATGTTGCAGCCGATACTCGGAATCTGCTCGCCGGAAACGGCATCGCCGCGAAGCACCGCATCTGCCGCGTTTCTTAAATCGATACCGCTGACCGGTTCGCTGTTTTTTGGCCGGGATGCATCAAACTGTCCCCGATACGCGAGTTGGCGGTTGGCATCAAAAAGAAAAAAATCAGGTGTACAAGCGGCGCGGTAGGCTTTGGCCACAGACTGATCCTCATCGTAAAGATAGGGAAACGCGAAGCCGTAGCGCTCGGCCTCTTTGGACATCATTTCTGGTGCATCATCAGGATGAGTGCTTGCATCGTTGGCGCTGATCGCAACGGTCGCCAGCCCCAGCGGGGCGTACTCTTTTGCAAAGGCGTTAAACGCGTCCCGGATATGGATCACGTAGGGACAGTGGTTGCAGATGAAGGCGACCAATAATGCTTTGTGATTGGCGTAATCCGCCAGTGACACCGTCGATCCGCCTGATGCGGCATGGGTATTGGGCAGGGTGAATGCAGGTGCCTCAGTCCCGAGTGCCTGCATAGTAGAGGCTGTACTGGCCATAAAGCGATACCGAAGAGATAAACCTGAAAAAATTGTAGCATGCGCCAAGCGGTGGCCAGGATAGCCAGTCTTCCGTGAGGCACAATAACCGCTAGAATAATCTTCACTTTTTAAGGCACGGCTTTTGACGATGGACAGCAAGACTCTTACCCACCTCAACGAGCAGGGCGAGGCCCGGATGGTGGATGTGGGCGGCAAGGAAATCACCGCCCGACGTGCCGTGGCGCAAGGCCGTATCGTCATGCAGCCGTCGACCCTGGATCTCATTGCGACCGGGGGCCATGCCAAGGGTGATGTGCTGGCAGTCGCGCGCATCGCGGCGATCATGGCAACCAAGCGCACGGCAGAGGTGATTCCCCTGTGTCATCCGCTTTCCCTGACGCGTGTCGAAGTGGATTTCAGGATTGATCGTGATCAGCAATGTGTCTTTTGTACCGCTACGGCCGAAACCCGGGAGCGCACCGGCGTTGAGATGGAAGCGCTCAACGGTGTTAACGCGGGTCTTTTAACCATCTACGACATGTGCAAGGCGGTCGATCGCGGCATGACCATTACCGATATCCAGTTGCTGGAAAAATCCGGCGGCCGATCAGGCGACTGGCGGCGCGAGACATGAGCACACCCGAACCCGTTGTACGCCAGCCGAGTTGTGATGATGAGTACGACCCGGCGTGGCTGCCGGTTGATACGGCACTGGATCGCATCGCGCAAGCGGTGACGCCCATTTCTGATGTCGAGGTGGTCGCACTGCGCGAGGCTCTTGACCGGGTGCTGGGCGCTGATGTGCATTCCCCTGTTGCGGTGCCAAATCACACCAACTCGGCCATGGACGGTTACGCACTGAGTTTTGCGGATCTGAACGAATCATCGCTCAAGGTCGTGGGGACCGCCTGGGCCGGTAAGGCTTTTGCCGGCAGCGTGGGGCCGGGCGAGTGCGCCCGCATCATGACGGGTGCCGTGATGCCGGAAGGGACTGACACAGTCGTGATGCAGGAACACGTCGAACAGCAGGATGACCATATCCGGATCGCCGACGGACAACGGGAGGGCCAGCACGTCAGATACGCAGGAGAAGATCTCGCGGAGGGCGCGACTGCGCTGACCGCAGGCCGACGGCTGCTGCCGGGCGACATCGGCATGGTGGCCTCTTTGGGCATAGGTGAGCTGCCCGTGCTGCGCCAGCCGCGTGTCGCATTTTTTTCAAACGGCGATGAACTGCGTTCGATTGGACAGCCTCTGGAATTAGGGGATGTTTACGATTCCAACCGTTACACCCTGCACGGCATGTTGCGCCGCGCGGGTATGGCTTTTAATGATCTCGGCGTGGTGCGCGATGACCGGGAGCAAATCAAGAACACATTTCTGAAGGCGGCCGAGATGGCTGATGTGGTGATCACGTCGGCTGGGGCGTCGGTGGGGGATGCCGATTACGTCAAGGACGTTCTGGATGAAATCGGCGAAGTCAATTTCTGGAAGATTGCCATGAAGCCGGGCAGGCCGTTGTCTTTCGGGCGGATCGGCGACAGTCTCTTTTTCGGCTTGCCGGGCAATCCCGTTTCGGTCATGGTGACTTTTTATCAGTTTGTTCTGCCTGCGCTTCGGCGGCTTTCGGGTGAGATGAACTGGCAGCCGCTGCGTCTTCAGGCCCGCACCCTGGATCGGTTGAAAAAGCGCCCTGGCCGAACCGAGTTTCAGCGGGGCGTACTCTCGCAGGATGAAACCGGTGCGTTGGTGGTATCCACCACAGGTGAGCAGGGTTCGGGTATCCTGAGTTCCATGAGCCAGGCTAACTGTTTTGTCATCCTGCCCATCGACAGCGCTGGTGCCCAGCCGGGTGAGGTGGTGGAAGTCGAACCTTTCTCAGGTCTTGTCTGAATGCTGCCCGAGGCAAGACCTGATCACCCCAATGCCTGGACGACGGACTCGGTCCGTTCCAAGTCGGATATTACCTACGCACTCAGTGCTGAAGAGCTGTCGGCGCTTGATGACGCCCTGAGCGCGGTCAAAGCCAGCGGGCTTGCAGTTGAAGACGCGACCGCAGGGGATTTTCCACTCGGCATCATGGAGGAGACCGTCGCCGGATGGATAAAGGAAATCGACTATGGGAAGGGGCTTGTGCTCCTGCAGGGAATTGATGTCTCGAAGTATTCAAAAGAAGACTGTGCGCTGATTTTCTGGGGCCTCGGGGCGCATATGGGCGAGGCGCAGTCCCAGAGTCTGGCGGGTGACCGGCTCGGTCATGTGGTGAATCTTGGCGGAGACAACCCGCGATACCGCGCCTACCAGAACAGCACTGAACTCGCGCTGCACACGGATGCCACCGATATCGTCGGCATGATGTGTCTGGTGCCCGCGAGCGAGGGTGGGTTGAGTGGTTATGCCGGTGCTGCCGCGATCTATAACGAACTGGCGATGCACCACCCGCAGATACTGCCGACTTTGTGTGAGGGTTTTCACTACCATCTTTTCGGTGAGCATGCGCCGGGAGAATCGCCCGTCACTGAAGAAAAGATCCCGGTCTTCTCGGAAAAGAACGGCTGCCTCAGTATCAGTTATCTGAGGAGTTACATCGAAATGGGCTTTGCCCACATGGGCAAGGAAAAGACCGCTGCCGAAACCGAGGCGCTGGATACACTCGATCAGGTTGCCCACGGACCAAAGTGTTATCGCCAGTTCATGCTCTCGCCAGGGGATATGCTTTTTTTCAGCAACTACACGGTGCTGCACAATCGCACGGCTTTCATGGATGATGAAGACCCTGACAAGCGCCGCCATCTGCTGCGCCTGTGGTTAAGAGCGCACAAGCCGCGGCCGCTGGTAGAAAATATTTCAGCTTTTGGCAAGCGCCGGGGGATTGCCAAACAGGAAGGGCGGACCAGTATTTACGATGGGGAGCTGGAGTACGAAGAGTACAGGGTAAAGATCCCCAGGCAGTAGCGGTCGAGTCTGTCTTTTTAAGGATGATTCTGGTTTCGTGATAAGCGACGCTTCACGCTGGAACGAAAAATACGCCGCGGCCAGTCTGGCCCCCTCGCTTCGCGTCGAGCCATTGCTCGAAAGTCACCAGCGGGATATCGACGGGCTCCTTGCGCCGCGAACCGCTCTTGATGTCGCTGCGGGCACCTGTCATGCAGCCGTTTATCTTGCAAAACGCGGCTTGCAAGCGACGGCACTCGACTGCAGTGCTGTGGGCCTCGCGTTGGGTGAGCAACTTGCAAAACGCGAAGGCGTTGCCATCAAGACCGTCACAGCGGATCTCACCGTCACCGAGTTGCCCGGCGGACCCTGGTCAGCTATCTGCTGTTTTCGATATCTTGATCGAAACCTGTTTCCCCAGATGGCATCAGGTCTTGCTCCGGGCGGCCTTCTTTTTTACCGCACCTTCAATGTGCATCATCTCAAGAAGGCCACGGCATTTAACCCGGAGTATGTGCTGCAGCCGGGAGAACTCGCCCGGGAGTTTTCAACGCTGGAGATTCTCTCGCTTTCTGATGGCGATGATCCGGGGGAGAATACTTCCTGGATCGTTGCCAGACGGCCTGCGTGATGCGTGAGGAGCGGCAGCGCTAGCCGGGGGTATTTCGCTCGACCCAGCGCTCACCGTCGGCAAGAGTTTCTTTTTTCCAGAAAGGGGCAGTGGACTTCAGCGTTTCCATCATCTCCCGGCAAGCGGCAAGCGCTTCTTTGCGATGAGCTGAAAAAGCCGCCACCAATACGATATCGTCGCCGGGGTAAATGGTTCCCACACGATGCACGACCAGCGCGTCTTCCAGCTCATGCTTGGAGACGGCTTCAGAGCGCATGTCTTCCAATTGCTGTTCCGTCATGCCGGGATAGTGTTCAAGCACCATTGCTTGAACCTCATCTCCTTCATTGAAGTCACGCATGGTGCCCACAAACACCGCGCTCGCGCCGCTTTTCCCTGAAGCCAGACGGGTTGAGCGGTATTCCGAAACGGTCTGCCAGGGATCAAATGGGCGCTCGCGAATTTCAACGGTCATCAGAAGTCAGCCCCCGGTGACCGGCGGAAAGAACGCGACCTCATCACCGTCCGCAACCGCCCGATCAAGGCCCGCATATTCCTTGTTGATCGCGACCAGCATTTCCTCGTCAGGGGATTCACCGCTGACCGCCTTCCAGACATCGCGCGCGCTGGCAATACCGTCTGCCTCCACGGTCAGAGTGGCGTGGCCGATGCGCTCACGCAGGCTCGCAAAGAATCGGACGTTGATGGTCATGGGAACAGGGTCAAAGGATCGACAGAAAGTGCGGTGTGCGGTTCTATAATAGGCGCAGAAAACCTGACCTACAAGCCACGGTAATCATAATGTCGACCCAGGGACGTGAATTTATAGCAGTGCCGATCGCGGTGATGACCGTCTCGGATTCGCGCACAGAATCTGATGATAAATCGGGCAAACTGCTCGTGGGGCGCGTGCAGGAGGCCGGCCATCGTTTTGTTGAAAAGGTGATTGTGCCCGACAATATTTTCGCGATCCGGGCGGTCGTGTCACGCTGGATTGCTGACCCAAACGTTCAGGTTGTGCTCATGACAGGGGGCACGGGTGTTACGGGATTTGACGGTACACCAGAAGCCATCAGGCCGCTGTTTGAAAAAGAGCTCGACGGTTTCGGCGAGATCTTCCGAGCAATTTCCTTTGAGGAAATCGGGACGTCGTCGCTGCAGTCACGTGCCGTTGCGGGCGTTGCCAATGGCACTTATCTTTTTTCACTGCCGGGATCTTCCGGCGCCTGTGCCACCGCCTGGGACAAACTGCTGACCCACCAGCTGGATTACCGCACCCGCCCCTGTAATCTCGTTGAGTTGATGCCACGCCTGCTCGAGCATCGACAAAACAAATAGCGGGCGGCGGCCGATATTGATCGGTCTTTAGTCATAAAGGCGGGGCATGCACTGCGCGATCAGCTTTCTCGCTTTTTCATTAGCCAGCA
>WTHR01000097.1 GCA_011523045.1 Gammaproteobacteria bacterium
GTGCGGAGGTGGGCCGGTTGCCGCACGGGCATTACATATACACCGCCGGTATTGTTACAACACGGCAAAGACCTTCGAGCGCCAACAATGTGACTTTTGTGACCCTCGAGGATGAAACCGGCAACATCAACCTGGTGGTCTGGCAGCGTCTGGCAGAACAACAGCACCAGGCGCTCGTGGGCGCACAGTTACTCGGCGTACAGGGCCGGGTTCAGCGAGAAGGTCAGGTGATCCATGTGATTGCCCATCACCTGAAAGATTACACAGCCATGCTGGGCCGTCTTACGATCCGGAGCCGGGATTTTCATTGAGCACCAGCGGTGCCAAAACCCTTTCAGCCGGAACGTGACCTAGTCGAGGTCAAACGGGATCCCGTTGGCCGCGCAGGCTGCCTGCACGGTATTGCGCAGCAGACACGCAATCGTCATCGGACCAACACCGCCCGGCACCGGGGTAATCGCACCCGCAACTGCCTCTGCAGATGCATAGTCCACATCTCCTACCAGCCGGGTCTTGCCTTCCTCTCCTTCGATCCGGTTGATTCCGACGTCGATGACCGTTGCGCCGGGCTTGACCCAGTCTCCCGGGATCATTTCCGGACGGCCGACCGCCGCCACCAGGATATCAGCCTCGCGGCAGACCCCAGCCAGATCCTGGGTGCGCGAGTGGGCGATGGTCACCGTACAGCTTTCTGCCAGCAGCAAAGCTGCCATGGGCTTGCCGACAATGTTCGACCGCCCCACCACCACTGCATTCTTTCCGGAGAGGTCTCCCAACTCGTCCTTCAAAAGCATCAGACAGCCTAGTGGGGTGCACGGCACCAGGCCGGAGGCGCCGGTCGATAACCGACCCACGTTGATGAGATGGAAGCCATCCACGTCTTTGTCAGGATTGATGGCGTTGATGACGGCGTGGGAATCAATCTGATCTGGCAGAGGCAGCTGCACCAGGATTCCGTGCACATCAGGATCCGCGTTCAACTGATCGATCAAACCCAACAGTTCAGTTTCGCTCGTGGTGTCCGGGAGCTTATGCTCAAAGGATTTCATGCCGGCCTCAAGCGTCTGCTTGCCCTTGTTGCGCACATAGACCTGACTCGCCGGATCCTCGCCTACCAGCACGACCGCCAGGCCGGGGGTGAGTCCATGATCGCGCTGCAGGCTGCTGACTGCCGCACCCACGCGCTCTCGCAAACCCTTGGCAAATGCCTTACCGTCGATTCTCTTTGCCATGATGACTCCTTTGATTAGGCCGCGCTGACACGCACAGCACAGTATTTAACTTCTGCAATCTTGCCTACGGGGTCAAGCGCTGCATTGGTCAGCAGATTCGCCGCCGCCTCGTGATAGCAGAACGGAATAAAGACCTCACCAGGGCGCATTCCCCGGTCTGCCCGGGCGAGCGCCACGACCTCCCCTCTTCTGGACGCGACCTTGATCGTGCCGCCCTCGACTACTCCCATCTTGTCGAGGTCATCAGGATGCGCGCTGACCACCGGCTCGGGTTCGATCGCGTTCAACACCTGCGAGCGACGCGTCATCGATCCCGTATGCCAGTGCTCGAGCTGGCGGCCGGTAATGAGTACAAAGGGGTACTCTGCATCAGGCAGCTCATTGGCACTCTCGAGGCTGGCGGGAACAAACTTGCCTCGCCCGTCTGCCGTTGGGAAGTCGTCAATAAAGACCACCCCCTGGCCCGGATCATGATCCCCATCGCAGGGGTAGGTGATGCTGTGTTCTGTTTCAAGCCTTTCCCAGGTCATTCCGGCGATGCTGGGCATCGCGCCGCGCATCTCCTCAAAGACGTCTTTCGCCTCCGGATAGTCCCAATCCAGGCCGAGGCGTCTCGCCAACTCCTGAATGATCCAAAGGTCCTGTCTGGCCTCGCCGGGGCAATCCAACGCCTGTCGGCCCACCTGCACACGCCTGTCTGTGTTCGAAAACGTGCCGGTTTTTTCAGGGAAAGCCGATGCCGGCAACAGGACATCTGCGAAGGCTGCCGTTTCTGTCAGGAAAATATCCTGCAGCACCATATGGTCGAGCGCCGCAAGGCCCGCGCGAGAGTGATTGAGATCGGGGTCCGACATAGCGGGGTTCTCACCCATGATGTACATGCCGCGGATCTCACCCTCGTAGGCTTTATCCATGATCTCGACGACCGTCAGGCCGGGATTCGGATCCAGTTCTGTACGCCAGTACTTGGAGAAGAACTCCGAAGCCTCGCTGTTGTCGACCCGACGATAGTCCGGGAACATCATCGGAATCAGTCCAGCGTCAGATGCGCCCTGGACGTTGTTTTGCCCACGCAGTGGATGCAGACCCGTTCCCGGACGACCGATCTGACCCGTCATCAAGGAGAGTGCAATCAGGCACCGGGCATTGTCCGTTCCATGCACATGCTGAGAGATTCCCATTCCCCAAAATATGATCGATGCCTTGGAAGTGGCGTACGCCCGTGCACATGCTCGGATCACGTCAGCTTCGATACCGCATATCGGCGCCATTTCCTCAGGGCTAAAGTCCTTTACCCTCTCCTTAAGTTCTTCGAAGTTGCTGGTCCTTGAGGCGATGAATTTTTCGTCGACCAGATTCTCATCGATGATCGTGTGAATCATCGCGTTCAGTAAAGCGACATCGGTATCTGCCTTGAACTGAAGAAAGTGCTTGGCGTGTCGAGCCAGTTCAGTGCGTCGCGGATCCATCACGATCAGCGTCGCACCCCTGCGGGCCGCGTTCTTGATAAAAGTAGCTGCAACGGGGTGGTTGCCTGTCGGGTTGGCCCCGATGACCACAATCACTTCAGCATGCGCGGCGTCTTCCACCTGATTAGATACCGCTCCTGATCCGATTCCCTCAAGCAGCGCGGCTACAGACGACGCATGACACAGTCTCGTGCAATGGTCGACGTTATTGGTGCCGAATCCGGTACGAACCAGCTTCTGAAAAAGGTAGGCCTCTTCGTTGGAGCCCTTGGCGGACCCGAACCCTGCGAGCCCCTTCGGACCGGAGCTGTCTTTGATTGCTTTAAGGCCCTCGGCCGCATGATCAAGCGCTTCGTCCCACGTGGCAGGCCGGAACATTTTCGAGGGATCCGTCGGATCAAAAAATTCATTCAGCCCCTTAGGGACACCTTCTTTTCTAATCATTGGCTGAGTCAGTCGGTCAGGATGACTGACATAATCAAAGCCATAGCGCCCCTTGACGCAGAGCCGGCCCTTGTTGGCAGGTCCATTACGCCCCGTCACAAACTGGATCTCGTTGTCTTTGACGTGATAAGTCAGCAGGCAACCCACGCCGCAATAAGGGCAGACCGAATCGACTTTTTTATCGATTGGTTTGAGGCCGACCTCTCCCGCAGGCATCAGCGCACCGGTCGGGCAGGCCTGCACACACTCTCCACAGCCGACACAGGAACTGGCTCCCATGTCGTCGCCCAGATCAAACACGATCTGGGCATGCGCACCGCGGAACGCCAGACCGATTACGTCGTTATTCTGCTCCTCGCGACAGGCCCGGACGCAACGGGTACACTGGATACAGCTCTCCATATTGACCGCGATCGCCGGATGAGAGAGATCCCCTTTCGGCTGATGGCGACCCCCAAAACGGCTCTTTGCAAGGTCGTACTGGTCACACCAATGGTCCAGTTCCGACTCGTTCGTGTGACTGGCCTCTCCAACCTCGCCGCGCAGCAGCTCCAACACCAGCGATTGGGATCGACGGGCCCGGGCATTGTTGCTGGAGACTTTCATCCCTTCTGTCGGTGCCCGACAGCACGAAGGCGCAAGTACCCGCTCTCCATCAATCTCCACAACACAGGCCCGGCAGTTACCGGCGGTTGCCAGACCATCGGCGTAACACAGATGCGGAATATCCACGCCGTTGCGTCTTGCCGCCTGCAAAATGGTTTCGCCAGATGACGCGGTCACCGGCTGATCGTTTAACGTAAAACTGACCTGATGAGAAATGTCGGTAGCCGTGGTCACTGATTTTCAACCTCGTGGGGAAAATATTTGATGGTGCAGCGGATCGGGTTGGGCGCCGCCTGCCCCAGACCGCAGATAGACGCGTCTTCCATGACCGTCGCCAACTCCTCCAGCAATGTCTGGTCCCACACTGCGCCCTGCATCAGTTCGGTGGCGCGGTCACAGCCTACACGACAGGGGGTGCATTGTCCGCAGGACTCGTGGGCGAAGAACTTGAGCGTATTCAATGCTGCATCACGCACCTTATCCTGGTCAGACAGCACCATGACAGCAGCGGAGCCAATAAAACAGCCGTGCGGCTGCAGGGTATCGAAATCGA
Source organism: Gammaproteobacteria bacterium (assembly GCA_011523045.1). Classification (GTDB taxonomy): domain Bacteria; phylum Pseudomonadota; class Gammaproteobacteria; order Arenicellales; family UBA868; genus UBA868. Next base: position 4,305 of record WTHR01000097.1, read on the forward strand.
GCGGCTCATCAGCAAGCGCAGCGGGCAAAATTCCGCCGGAAGCACCGCCAGGGAAATAGGCATAGAGGGAGTGCCCCTCCAGCATGCCGCCGCAATACTCATCAATGAGTTCGCGAAGACTGATCCCCGCAGGTGCAAGGTGGACGCCCGGCTGCTTGACCCTGCCACTGACAGAGAACGAGCGCAGGCCTTTTCTGCCGCGCCGCCCCTGACTGGCAAACCAGTCAGCGCCGTTGTCGACAATATCTCTCACCCAGTAAAGGGTCTCGCAGTTGTGCTCGAGCGTCGGTTGCCCAAAGAGTCCAACCTCAGCCACATAGGGCGGTCGCAATCTGGGCAGTCCGCGCTTGCCCTCAATGGATTCGATCATCGCGGATTCTTCGCCGCAGATATACGCCCCTGCGCCGCGCCGAACGATCAACTCAGGCAACGGTTTTGGATGCGCTGCTCTGAGTTCTTCAATCGCTGCGTTCAGGATTTCAATCACGGCAGGATACTCGTCCCGGACATAGAGATAACAACTGTCGATGCCTACCACCTGTGCCGCAATCAGCACCCCTTCCAAAAAGCGGTGGGGATCGCGCTCCAGGTAATAACGATCCTTAAATGTGCCCGGCTCTCCCTCATCGATATTGACAGCCATCAGTCGAGGGGCGGGCTGTTCCTTGAGAATCCGCCACTTGCGTCCCGCCGGGAACCCGGCGCCGCCCAGCCCCCGAAGCTCGGATGATTCAAGCGTCTCAATAATTGAATCCGCCAATGCCGGATCATCCACGCACTGGCCTGCGAGGGCATAACCGCCATCGGCACAGTAAGCCTCGTACCGCACCCAGTCTCCTGGCACTTCTGCCGACTTCTCGCCCTTCTCAACAGCGGCGCAGACTTTGGGGGCATCGGCATGACCGATCGCGTTTTGCCCAACCACGGCTACCGGCGCAGCGTCACAACGCCCGACGCATGGGACGCGCTGGATGCGAACCTCCTCGCCATACCGGGACTCGAGTGCGCTGATCAACGGTTCGGCGCCAAACAGGGAACAGCTGACCGAATCGCAAACCCGGACGGTCAGATCGGGTGGCGCCTTCTCCCCTTCCCGTACGACGTCAAAATGGTGATAAAAGGTTGCCACCTCATACACCTCAGTCGGCGCGAGCTGCAACAGATCCGCCAGCGCCGTAAGGTGAGGCGCGGAAAGATGTTTATATCTGTCCTGAATCCTGTGCAAGCACTCTATAAGATGGTCGCGCTGCAGTGTTATGCCGTCGATGGCGGCAGTCACTTCAGCCTGTGCGGCCGGATCTACTGCGCGACCCTTACCGGCGCCTTTTCCCCGAATTCTCTTGTGGCCAGACTTTTTCATGTTCTGAAGAAGGATTTGCTGATCCGCTAAATTCTAGCGGTATGTTTGCCTTGGAATGATAGTCTGTTCAGATGAGATCATCGCGTCTGTCTGAACCAGAAAATAGCCCGGATGCGTCACTTGCAAAGCCATCCGCAGAGCGGGTCCCAGCCTCCCCAAAGGACAGGATGCCATGTAAGTATAGATCCGGATCGGTCACCAATTTTGAGCCGGGTCAGGGCATTACGGCGCTTTTGGCCGCATAATTGAACCTGTGACGATTACCTCTCCATATTTCCTGGCAGGCCGATGCTAAAAGCCCAGTCGATCACCTGCGTCCGGGGCGATCGCCTCCTGTTTCAGGACCTTAACCTTCAAGTGCATCCCGGTGAGGCCTGCCAAATCCAAGGCGGCAATGGCGTTGGAAAAACAACGCTTTTACGCATCCTCTGCGGCCTGAGCCTTCCCGAAAGCGGTGAGGTGTTCTGGAATGCGGCGCCTATTCGTGAGGATCCAGGAAAATTTCAGTCTGATCTTGTCTACATCGGGCACAGCAACGGAATAAAACTGGACCTCACGCCAAAGGAAAATCTCGCCTTCGCCTTAACCCTGCATTCGGGCACCCCGGATGTCTCGATTGATGAGGCGCTTGACCGGGTGGGTCTGAGTGGATCGCAGCATCTGTTGTGTCGGGTCCTCTCCGCGGGGCAGCGGCGCAGAGTTGCTATCGCTCGCCTGTACTTAAGCCGCGCTCCCCTTTGGGTACTCGACGAACCCTTGGGCGCAATCGATGCCGCGGGCGTAGAGGCAATCGAGAATGTGATCGAGGCACACCTTGGTCAAGGCGGGATGACCGTGTTTACAACGCACCAACCACTGCGATTGAAGCAGAGTGCTATTCACACCGTGCAGTGGAGTCACTAGCAATGTCAGGACTCTCCGCCGCTCTGATCGCCCTGATCCGCAGGGATATGCGCCTTGTTGTACGACATCCCAGCGACATCGCTCACCCGGTGATGTTCTTTGTGATTGTGGTTGCATTGTTCCCCTTCGGCGTTGGCTCAGATCCGCTTCTCCTGCGAACCATCGGCCCGGGAGTCATCTGGGTGGGAGCGTTACTCGCAACGCTTTTAAGTCTGGACGCGCTGTTCCGATCCGACTTTGATGATGGCACCCTTGAACAGATGGCGCTCAGTGGGCATCCCCTTACCGTTCTGGTGCTGGGAAAGGTTTTTGTGCACTGGTGCGCGACCGGCCTGCCGCTACTGGTTGTGACCCCGTTGCTGGCAGGACTTCTTGGGATAACTGGCGAGGTCCAATTGACGCTGCTTGGCGCGCTCGCGCTTGGTACACCAACGTTAAGCCTTGTGGGCGCGGTCGGCACAGCCCTGACGGTGGGAATCCGAAGAAGCGGATTGCTGCTGACTTTGCTGGTGTTACCGCTTTATGTGCCGGTTCTGATTTTTGGCGCCAGCGTGGTGCTCGCCGCGGAGGCAGGGCTACCAACTGTGGGGCACTTTTACATCCTGGGGGCCATGATGATCCTCGCGCTGGCGCTCGCCCCACTTGCCACAAGCGCCGCGCTCCGGATCAGTCTTAACTGATCCCGCCTGTTATTCGTCGGTCACACAACCTTCGCTGGCCGTCTTCACGTTCTTGATGTACTTGTAAAGAGTGCCGCGACTCGTTTTATAGGGCGGCATCGTCCAGTTGTCACGTCGTGTCTTCAGTTCCTCGTCACTCAGCTCTACGTCGATCGTATTGGCATCGGCATCGAGGTGGATCATGTCCCCATCACGCACCAGGCCGATCGGCCCGCCTTCCTGGGCCTCGGGAACAACGTGCCCAATGATGAAACCATGGGAGCCTCCTGAAAATCGACCATCGGTAATCAAAGCCACATCTGAACCCAAACCCGCACCCATAATCGCAGAGGTGGGGGTCAGCATCTCAGGCATCCCCGGGCCTCCCTTAGGCCCCTCGTAGCGGATGATGATGACATCTCCCTTTTGAATTCCGCCTTCTTCCAGAGACTTGAGCATGGCTTCTTCGCCGTCGAACACCCGGGCGGGTCCGCTGAACTGTCGACCCTCCTTCCCGGTAATCTTGGCCACCGAACCGCCGGGGGCAAAATTGCCTTTCAGTATCCGTATATGACCCGTCTCCTTGATCGGATCGGCCAGACTGTGGAACACCTGTTGCCCATCGGACAGGTCCGGCAGCTGCTCAAGATTTTCGGCCACAGTGTGGCCCGTCACCGTCATACAGTCTCCGTTCAGCATGCCTTCCGAAAGCAGGTATCGCATGACCGCCGGCACACCGCCGACGTTGTGCAGGTCTTCCATCACATATTGGCCGCTGGGCTTGAGGTCCGCCAGAAACGGCACCCGATCACTGACAGCCTGAAAGTCATCCACCCCAAGCGGTACGTCGACGGCGCGCGCCATCGCAATGAGGTGCAGAACCGCGTTCGTGGATCCACCCAATGCCGACTCCATGACCATCGCATTCTCAAAGGCTTCCCGCGTCATGATGTCACGTGGGCGAA
>WTHR01000055.1 GCA_011523045.1 Gammaproteobacteria bacterium
CCTCCTTCACCGTGGCAGGGTTGGTGTTGATGGCGTTGCTCGCATTTGCCATGGTGAGTGCGATGCCTTATCGAAGCTTCAAGGATCTTGACCTGAAGCACCGGGTCCCTTTCGTAGCGGTTCTGGCACTGGTGATGGTGTTTGTTCTGGTCTCCTTTGATCCACCGGCGATACTTCTTGTAATCTTTTCTGTTTATGCTGTCTCTGGCGCATTTGGCTGGCTGCTTCATAAAAAGACGGGGCAAAGCGTATTCCAAAGTACCGAAGATGAGGGGGTGGCCGATGATGGGCCCCAGAAAACCCCAGAGCCCGCGGCGGGGCGCTCGGAGTGAAAGCCGCGTTCAGGATAGGTTTTGCCACTGCGTTGAACCAGCGCTATACTGGGCTGATGAAGTCTCGTCACTACGCATTTAACCCCCGCTTTGGTTCCCATACAGGTGGGCAATGTCTGGCTGGATTGCTTTCTAACCTGAACGGCCTACTGCGCCTGCAGGCGCACTAAACTTACCTCCCTCACATCCCCGAACCCATCCTCAGCCTCCTCGCCAAGGACGCTCAGGAAATCTTTCAGGCTTTGATTCGCGGAGAACCAGCATGAACGACCGCCTTTACATTTTTGACACTACTTTGCGCGACGGTGAGCAGAGCCCCGGCGCCTCAATGACGGCAGCGGAAAAAATCCGTATTGCGCGCCAACTCGAAAAGCTCAAGGTGGACATTATTGAGGCGGGATTTCCCGCAGCCAGTCCGGGTGACTCGGATGCGGTCAAGATGGTCGCCAAAGAGATTCGTGAGAGTCGAATCTGCGGCTTGGCCCGAGCAAATCCCGGCGACGTTGAGAAAGCCGCTGAGGCGGTTAAAGGCGCGAACGCACCGAGGATTCATACCTTCATTGCCACGTCCCCAATCCACATGAAGGCCAAACTCCGGATGTCGCCCGAGGATGTTCTGGAAAAGGCTGTGCAGGCTGTTCGCCAGGCGAGGGATTCCGTGGATGACGTTGAGTTCTCGGCGGAAGATGCCGGTCGATCCGATGAGGATTTTCTCTGCAGAGTCTTTGAGGCCGTGATCGACGCCGGCGCCCGAACGGTTAATATTCCTGACACGGTGGGTTATACGATGCCTCATCAATTCGGGGATCTCTTTGCCCGACTGATGGAGCGCATTCCAAACTCAGATAAAGCGGTCTTCTCCGTGCACTGTCACAACGACCTCGGTGTCGCGGTCGCTAATTCGCTTGCTGCGGTTCAAGGTGGCGCGCGTCAGGTAGAGTGCACGATCAATGGGCTCGGTGAGCGGGCAGGGAATGCCTCTCTGGAGGAGGTTGTCATGGCGGTGAGAACCCGTCAGGACGTCTTCTCCTGCGATACCCAAATCGATACCACACAGATTCTTCCTGCGAGCCGGATGGTGTCAAGCATCACGGGTTTCCCGGTTCAGCCCAACAAGGCCATCGTCGGGGCGAATGCATTCGCTCATGAAGCCGGCATCCACCAGGATGGTGTCCTGAAACAACGGGATACCTACGAGATTATGCGAGCCGAGGACGTCGGTTGGTCAGCAAACCAGATCGTGCTTGGTAAGCACTCCGGCAGAACCGCGTTTCGGGACCGCATGTCGGCGTTGAATATCGAGTTTGGGAGCGAAGCCGAGCTCAACGCAGCATTTGGCCGTTTTAAGGAACTTGCAGATAAGAAACACGAAATCTTTGATGATGATCTGCAGGTACTGGCTGGAGAAGGCGCCTCGCAGGAGGAGCCAGAAGCCATCCGATTTATCGGACTGAAAACAACCTCTGAGACTGGCGGAGTGCCCGTTGCGGAGCTTTCCCTGGAATATGAGGGTGAGACGTGCTCAAGCCGGGCGGAAGGTGATGGACTGGTTGATGCGGCATTTAAAGCGGTCGAGGCGGTCGTACCAGGTGCGCGCAATCTGGTGCTGTACTCGGTTAATGCAATTACCGCCGGGTCGGATTCCCAAGGTGAAGTGAGCGTCAGGTTGCAGGAGGATGGCCGGATCGTGAACGGGCAGGGCGCCGATACCGACATTGTGGTGGCGTCGGTCAAAGCGTACATCAACGGAGTGAACAAACTTCAGGTCAGCCCCCAGCGTTTCAATCCGCAGAGCGGAGAGACCATCTAGATCTGTCCAATGGATCAGCATGGGCCTTATCTCCGGGAAATGGGGTTGATCCGGTGGCGTTTCGGTTCGCAATCCACCGACAGGGCTGAACTCCCGTTAAAACCGGAGACGCTTTTGCGGGACGGTGGTCCGAAGATCAATTCGGCGAATCTCGCCGCGCTCGCCCGAGAGGCCGATGGGTGTAAGCGCTGTGAACTCCACCGAACGCGGGGCAAGGTTGTCTTTGGGCTAGGGAGTCCGGGCGTGCGCTGGATGTTTGTGGGGGAAGCGCCTGGCGCGGAAGAAGACAAGCAGGGGTTGCCATTCGTCGGCCGGGCGGGGACCCTGTTGGAGGGAATGCTCGGCAGCCTCCACCTGTCGCGAGACGATGTCTATATCGCCAATGTCCTCAAGTGTCGGCCCCCAAACAATCGGGATCCCTTCGGACAAGAAGTCCGTGAGTGCAGTCCTTTTCTTCACAGGCAGATCGGCCTGGTGCAGCCGGAAGTCATCGTGGCGATGGGGCGTTTCGCGGCCCAGGTACTCCTCGATTCCGATCAGAGCCTCGGACAGCTTCGCGGGCGCCCCCATAACTTTGGGGAGGACCCGGTTCCCGTGGTCGTCACCTATCATCCAGCCTACCTTCTTCGCTCGCCGGGCGCAAAGAGCAAGACATGGGAAGATCTGTTGTTGGCCCGATCCCTGTTGATCTAGGCGCAGGGAGTATCTTCAGTGCAGGACGGGGCACGGATCGTCCAGATGCAGGAAGCGGACATTGATGCCGTCGCGACTCTGGAGGCGGAAGTTTCGCCGGCGCCTTGGAGTGCCGGCATTTTCAGGGATTGCCTCCGTGCGGAGTATGAGTGCTGGGTGTTGCAGGCCGATGAAGTCTTTGGATACGTCATTTTTTCACTCGGGCCCGGGGAAGCGCATCTTTTGAACATCGCTATTTCGCCCGCTCGGCAGCGGCAGGGCTTTGGTCGACAACTCCTCATGAAAGTGGCAAGCATCGCCAGAGCGCAAGGTATGGAGCGGGTTTTGCTTGAGGTGCGGCCCAGTAATCTTCGGGCAAGGGCCATCTACGAAAAAGCAGGGTTTGAATTTCTCAGTCGGCGCCAAAAGTACTATGGTCCTCCGAAGAAAGAGGATGCCTTCGTCTATACGCTTGCTCTCTGAAACGCCTGAGGAGCAGGTCGAGGTGTGGACAGGGTAAAATCACTCGACATGCGGCGCAAGCGACACAGGGTTGAATCTTGAAGAGAAAGGGCCTTTGGGTTTCGCGGGTCACGAAGCGGCCCAAGAGGGTTTCTGCTGTTGCCGTCAACCCTCGGGAGCAGATGGCGCAATGGTTTGAAACCCCTCTGGGCAAAACGCTTGGCCAACTCACGTTGGACTCCGTCTCGCGACTCGTGCCCCCCGGTTACTATCGCACCGGATTTCAGGCAGGGTCTGTCCGCATCGATCTTCTGCAGCGAGCCGAGCAGTCGGTTTTCGAGATTCTCCCTGGCAAGACGCGTGCTTTACGGGATCGGGAACTCGTCGTGGGATGCTGCCCGGAACAATTACCGTTTGGCACAAGGTCGATAGATTTATTGGCGTTGCCCTTTGTACTGGAATTCTCGGCCGACCCCCACGCGGTCCTTCGGGAAGCGTACGGTGTATTGGCTCCTGAGGGATGCCTGGTCATCTGCGGGTTCAATCGCTGGAGTCTGTGGGGACTTCGGCGGTTTCTCAAAAGAGGTGTGAGCAGGGCTCCATGGAATGGGCGGTTTCTTTCGATTCATCAGGTGCAGGACTGGACCAGACTGCTGGGGATGGAATTGACCTCGGCAGAGTCCGTGTTCTATCGGCCGCCGGTCGGTCGGTCGGGGTTTCTAGAGCGGCTGAGTTTCCTTGAGGCAGCAGGAGACCGTTGGTGGCCCTTGTTTTCGGGCGCGTACGTCGTTGTCGTCAAAAAAAGAGCTTTTGGCCAGACAAACGGGTTCGACCCCGCTTTGGGAGCGCTTCGGCGCCAGCAAAAACCCCTGGTCTCAGCGCTGCCCAGGCACGCCGCCAAGGGGAGGCTGACGGTAGTTCGAGGATGACGGAAGAGCGCGATATCGTGTCCGTGTTTCCCGATGGGGCTTGTCGGGGCAATCCCGGCCCGGGAGGCTGGGGTGTGCTAATTTCCCATAATGGTGTCGACAAGGAATTATTCGGCTCCGAGACCCAGACCACGAATAACCGGATGGAGCTGCTGGCGGCGATCCATGGTCTTGGGGCGACCGAACCGGGCGCAACCGTCTCGGTTTATACGGATTCTCAATATGTTCGAAACGGCGTTACGCAGTGGATGGCTAACTGGAAAAAGAACGGATGGAAAACCGCAGCCCGAAAACCTGTCAAGAATCAGGACTTATGGCAGCGGTTAGACGAAGTCGTTGGGGCACGGGCTGTTGAATGGTATTGGGTTCGTGGCCACAGTGGGCATCCGGGAAACGAAAGAGCAGATGCGCTCGCCAATCACGCGATCGATCAGCTTCTGAAAGGTTAGTTGGAGTTCAAGGAGAAAGGGTATGGATCTTGTCGTTCTCGATACTGAAACGACGGGGCTAGAAGTATCGGAGGGCCACCGGGTTATCGAACTGGGTTGCGTGCTCTTGTCAAACCGCAAACATACCGAAACGCGTTTTCACCACTACATCAACCCGGGAAGAGCGATCGACGCCGAGGCGCGCGAGGTGCATGGAATAAGCGAGGCATTCCTGGAGGATAAACCCGCTTTTTCAGAGATCATGGGCGAGTTTTTGACTTTCGTTAAGGGGACAGAGTTGGTTATTCATAACGCCCCGTTTGATCTGGGGTTCTTGAACCGGGAGTTGGAACTTGCCGGTCACTCGTTACGCCTGGAAGAGGTGTGTGAGGTGACCGATTCCCTGGCCCTGGCGAGGCAAATGCATCCAGGACAGAGGAACAGCCTGGATGCGTTATGTAGGCGGTACGAAGTGGATAACAGCGGACGTGAACTTCATGGAGCGTTGCTCGATGCGGAGATCCTTGCGGACGTTTATTTGGCAATGACGGGGGGACAGACAGCTCTAGCGCTCGAGGGCGCAGTGCAAATGAATAAAACCGCGGACTCCGGGCGAGCGCACTTTGCTGGCAATCTTGAATTCCCCGTCATTCGGGCTGATGAAAAAGAACTCAAAGAGCACCAGCGCTGGCTGGATCTGCTGGGCCCTAATACACCCTGGCACGAGACTAAGTAAGTGAAAAACGAGTCAAAGCATCAGTGCGGCCCCGATCTTGAGTCGCTGCCCAAATAAAAGGGGGCTCCAGAAGTTAAACTATTGGTTTCTAATCTGACGTACACCAGGCACTCACAGGAGTCCCCATGAGCGATAGCATTCTCCATAAGGTCATGCCCGATTTTGCCGCGACTGCACATATCGATGCCGACCGTTACGAAAAAATGTACCAAGCGTCCATCTCGGACCCCGACGGGTTTTGGGCGGAGCAGGCGGAACGTTTCGTAGACTGGTTTTCGCCCTGGCATACGGTAAGCCATTGGAACTATCACACCGGTGAGATCAGATGGTTTGAGGGCGCCACTCTTAACGTTGCGCATAACTGTATCGATCGCCATCTTCCGGCCCGCGCAGACCAGACGGCCATCATTTGGGAGGGGGATGAGCCTTCGCTGGATCAGAGACTGACCTACCGGGAGTTGCACGAAGCCGTTTGCCGATTCGCGAACGTGCTTAAGGACAGAGGTGTCGGCAAGGGAGACCGGGTATCGATCTATATGCCGATGATTCCCGAGGCCGCGATTGCCATGTTGTCGTGCGCAAGAATCGGCGCAGTGCATTCGGTCGTCTTTGGGGGCTTCTCTCCGGAAGCTTTGCGGGATCGAATACTGGACTCAGATTGTCGGGTGGTCATCACGGCTGATGAAGGCCCACGCGGGGGTAAGAATGTGCCTCTCAAGGCCAACGTCGAAAAGGCCCTGGAGGGATGCCCTGAGGTTCACACGACCATTGTCGTTCGCAGAACCGGAAACGAGGTGCCTTCTGGGGGTGATCGGGATGTCTGGTATGACGAAGCGGTTTCGACTGCTTCGGCGGAGTGCGAGCCCGAACCAATGGATGCGGAAGATCCGCTCTTCATCCTTTACACCTCCGGGTCTACGGGAAAGCCAAAAGGGGTCCTGCACACCACGGGGGGTTATCAACTCTATACCGCGATCACTCATCGATATGTGTTTGATTACCAGGATGGTGACATTTATTGGTGTACCGCAGATGTCGGCTGGATTACCGGGCACAGTTACATCCTCTACGGCCCGCTCGCTAACGGTGCAACAACCTTGATGTTTGAAGGAGTTCCGACTTATCCCGACGCCTCCCGCTTTTGGCAAGTCGTCGATAAGCACCAGGTCAATATCTTCTATACCGCGCCAACGGCGATTCGGGCCCTGATGAGCCAGGGAGATGATCCGGTAACCCGCACGAGTCGCTCCAGCCTAAGGCTATTGGGGACGGTGGGTGAGCCAATCAACCCCGAGGCGTGGGAATGGTATTTCAACAGCGTGGGTGAAGCCCGTTGCCCGATTGTCGATACCTGGTGGCAGACCGAAACCGGAGGCATACTGATTTCCCCGCTGCCGGGGGCAACTCATCTTAAGCCCGGTTCAGCGACACGACCTTTCTTTGGAGTGGTGCCGGCGCTACTGGATGCCGACGGCAATCAACTTGACGGCGCGGCTTCGGGTAACCTGGTTATCACGGGGTCATGGCCTGGTCAGATGCGCACTGTATACGGCGATCACGATCGATTCGTGCAGACCTATTTTTCAGCTTATCCTGGTTTTTATATGACAGGGGACGGCGCGCGGCGTGACGAAGACGGCTACTATTGGATCACGGGCAGAGTGGATGATGTCATCAATGTATCTGGTCACAGGATGGGCACCGCCGAGGTAGAGAGCGCCCTTGTGCTTCATGCGCAGATCGCGGAAGCGGCGGTTGTCGGTTATCCACATGAAATCAAAGGTCAGGGTATTTACGCCTACGTCACGCCTATGGCAGGAGTAGATCCAAGCGATGAGTTGCGGGCAGAACTGATCGCTCTCGTCCGCAAGGAAATTGGACCGATTGCGAGTCCCGATGTGATCCAGTGGGCGCCCGGGCTGCCAAAAACACGCTCGGGGAAAATCATGCGCCGTATTCTCCGTAAAATAGCGGCCAATGAGCTTGATAATCTGGGCGATACCTCCACGCTGGCGGAGCCGGCGGTCGTTAACGAGCTGATCGAAAACCGAACCGTAGGGTAGTCTTTGGCGCAGAATTGCCCGGGAGGGCGGCTTGCGATACTCCGAGCCGGCCTTTAGAATCTCCGTCCCGCAGCGCCCAGGCGCGTGCTCCTTGCTCCACCAAATTCCTGGGGAGCTTTAAACCGAAAGGAGAGTGGAATGCGACATTACGAGATCGTTTTTCTGGTCCATCCGGACCAAAGTGAACAAGTCGGCGCAATGGTCGACAAGTACCGTGGCCTGATAGAAGGCAGTGGCGGCCACGTTCACCGATTTGAAGATTGGGGGCGCCGGCATCTGGCCTACAACATCGGCAAGGTCCACAAAGCACACTACGTCCTTCTGAATATTGAATGCGATCAGGCGACGATCGATGAAATCACGAGGATGTTCAAGTTCAGCGACGCGGTCCTCCGGAATCTGATTATTCGTCGGGATAGCGCTGTCACAGAGGCATCCCCGCTCGCCGATGACCACTCGGACGAAGGCGAGGACGAGGACGAGACTTCCCCGGTAACTTCTGAGCCGAGGCCCATGGGAGACGAAGCGGGCAGGGTTGCGTCAGTCTCCAGCGGGTCGGATCCTGCTGAGGAAGCAGCGGCTGCTTCGGAGGCGCCAACGGACAGCACTACGC
>WTHR01000218.1 GCA_011523045.1 Gammaproteobacteria bacterium
ATACCACTCCCGAACACAGCGACGGTGGCCCACCAATTTCTCAATTCGCTCAAGGCAGATATATTTTTCTACCTTGACCAGACCCGCATTCCGCATCGCGACTAAAGTCGCTCCGCCAGCTAGCGGAAAACTATCGACTTCATCCATGAGCAGGCGAACAGCGTCTTCCACGGTCTCGGGAAAGCAAACCGAACTATTTTGCTCCTGAGTCTCAAAATTTTCTGGAATCGGATGCGCTGTCGGAGTTGTTTTCAGCGGCTCAGGATCAGACTGGACGGGCGTTGACTCTTCTTCATGAGTTTTGTGCGGAATAACTTCGATATCTGCCGAGAGAATCCCCGCCTTAAAGTTTTCAGCAAATCGCACTCCTATCTTTTCGAGATACTTGCGCATTACACCAAGCCCGAACTTTCCAAGCATTCCAGTAATATTCACCTCGGACTCATACTCGACGCGGGTCTTAGAGTTGCCCAAGTCTGTTAACCACACTCGATTTTCCGCTACCAAAGAACTGGCGCGCGCGCCTTCGATACCGGTGGTCTGTGATCGAACCTCGAACGGCGGGTCTTCGCTGGTGATTGCTACAACAAGATCAAACCGAGCCTTGACCACGCCCATTCCCACCACGACTACTGCCCGATACCGAGTGGAGTCAATGCGCTCAATGACCTCGCAACCCGGGATGCACTCTGCCATCAGGCCCGGATTGATAATCTGCTTGAACACCAGATCGCGGGATGCGTCGATCTCGAATTGACCGTTCAGCTTCATAAAAGAACTCTGCCCGTGAGCTAACGACGCACTCGTGGGACGATCATCTTGGGATCCACTAACCGACCCTTTTCAACCACTAACTGTCCATCAAGGGTGATGGTGCACTCACGCATCGGCACATCATAATGGCCGCGGGTATTACGCTTGCCTCCTCCCTGAGAATTTGGTCCAGTCGAGAACAGGAAATTTCCCGGAAAACAGCGGGATGCTGCCCGACTGCGCTCAGGTAAATCACCAAATAGTGCGATGGAGTCCCAACGACATTGAGGATTCATTCCCCAGCCAAGATGAGATACGGCATAAGGGTCACGATCACCTTCAAAATCCTCTCCGTCTTTCAGCCATTCACTCATTAACGCAGCGTCTAACCCTCCGTCAATGCTCGTGATGTGACCATCTTCAATAGTTAGGCGAATCTCATCCACAACATAACGACAATAAGGCAGGATAACGATATCGCCGGGTTGGATTACTACCGTCCCCCGAGAACTTCCTTCATCTGGAAAAGTATGAATGAGTCCTACTCCCCAGTGATCAAACCGCCCGGGCTCATCGGCCATCCCATATTGGCTCATTACCGGGTACTCACCGCGGGTGTAATGCAGATCAGTGCCCGCATCACTGGTAACGTGTATTTCCCGAGTTTTTTCATACACCCCGTGAGCATACAAAACGGCTTCTTTGAGCCCGGGAGGTGATTGCAATTGCTCCAGGTCGTCAGGCGCATCAATAACCATCTGCACCCTGACACCTTCTTTCATGACAGCTCGGAGCCATGATGCGAAAAGCGGCACGTGAAAAATCAGGATCATGTCACTGGCCAAAAGTGCGTCCAGAGTCCCTTTACATTTACCGATCGTAGGAACGCCGACTTTAGTCCAGCCAGGAATCATGTTTACGCACATCTCGTAGATATCGGCCCCAATCTCATCTGCGGCAGCAAAAGCCGCCTCAATATATTCGCGACGGGTTCCAAGATCCGACACAATCGCAATTGTCTCCCCAGGTTTCACGTTACAAAGATCGAACTGCTTTTTGAAAAGCATCGTGAGTTTGGCAGGATTGACTTCAATGGACCGGATTCCGGATTCCATAGCTATATTTCTCATTGGGACTTGGATCGGAACAGATTAGATCAACGTTAGAAATGCGAGTCAATAAACCAGGGTGTATGGAGATTGATCGGGATCGAAAATCCTTGCTGAGCGTCCACTACCGAGCAAGAGTGACTGGATGGCTGGCCCAGTTCTCGCCTTACAGGGTAGAGTATTGCTTCATCTAAGACAAATAGATCGAAAAAATTCTCAATGCCTCAACAGGATCGCAAACCTAT
>WTHR01000048.1 GCA_011523045.1 Gammaproteobacteria bacterium
GGCGCCACCATGGACCCGGGCGAAATGCCGAAGGTCGACTTTACATTTAACAGTATGGCGGAGCTCGCAAACGCCCACCGGCAAGAACTCGAATAAGCACAGGGCCCAGCGCCGGGCGCACAATTAACTCACACAGCAGCCTATCGCACGAACAGATTCAACCATCCGCTTTTCTACACTGGGGGACGCCTTCGCTGAACCCGTGCGTTACCTTGCCAGAAGCATCCCGGGCTACCGCATCCCAGGGCTTACCGCTATCCCATTCGCCCGTCACCGTTCTGCCGCTGGCATAGGTGAACGTCCCTTCTCCATGGTAAATCCCGTCGACGAACTGGCCCTCATAGCGGTCACCATTCGTCCAGAAGTATTGGCCGGAGCCTGACTTGGTGCCGTTATCCCACTCACCCTCATAGCGCTCCCCGTTTGCCCAGGTGTAGGTACCCTGGCCATGCTTTTTACCGGCCTGCCATTCGCCATCATAGGTATCGCCATTCGCGTAGGCATGACTGCCGACGCAATTATCGAAAAGGTGGCTTGACCCTTCTGAACACGGAGCGAGAGCGAAACTGTTCCCCACGAAGGCAAGCCCAGACAGAAGGAAAAAATAACGGACTATCATGCCCTTTATTTTACCGGATTGTGGCGCAATGCCAGTTGGAGATTAATGTGCCGGAATCGGGACTTCACCCTGGATTGTCGCCCTTCTCATCACACGCCTATGGGCAGTCACCTCGCCGAAGTAATCAGCCACTGCATGATGCAAAGATACCCGGTTATCCCATAGCGCAAGAGATCCTTTCTCCCAGTGCAGCCTGCATCCAAAGCGGGACTGGATCGCATGCTCATAAAGATAATCCATCAAGGGCTTGCTCTCGGCGACGGTCATCCCATCGAAACGCGTGCTGAATGCGGGGCTGACATAAAGAGATTTTCGTCCCGTATCCGGATGGACGCGCACCAACGGATGCACAGAGCGGCCCTCCTCGTTTTTCTTTTCATGCATTCCTTCATAAGTGGCCGACCACTGCTTGGTATCTCCTGATTCGTTGACCACGCGCAACGAGTCCACAACCTGCTTGAGGCCGTCCGACAGTGCCTCATAGGCCAGATACATGTTGCAAAATTCCGTGTCTGCGCCATAAGGCGGGACTTCTTCTGCATACAGGGCTGAGCCCATCGGCGGGCGCTCGAGGAACATGAGATCAGAGTGGTAGAAATTATCCCAACTGTAGTCCTCACCGGGCTCGCGGACGATCTGAAAGATGTCCGGATCTTCATCGACCCCATGAACATAAGGATGTGGAATCAGCGGCCCGAAATGCTCTGCAAAATTACGCTGTCCGGCAACGGTCAGACTCTGGTCACGAAAAAGCAACACCAGAAATTCATTGAGCGCCGACTTGACATCTTTCAACTGGGCCGGCTCAAGATCTTTGGAAAGATCGATACCGGTCACGACGGCTCCCAGAGCGCCGCTAATCGGTGCAACTTCAAAACTGCTGTACGGCTTGGTGACGGACATCTTTCCTCCTGAAAAGTTGCCACTACGGTGCGCTTTTCTCGTTCTGTTCGGGCAAAGCGCTTATAAGGTTTTGGCGCAACTGTATGCTAGTATGACCACAAATACTATACTGAATATTTGGCGCTTTATAGCAAGTAACCCCAGCGCCGAGAACCAGCCAAAGGGATGACATCGTCGAACTTAAGTGATTTTCTGGACCCGGAGGTAGTCAACAGACTCAGGAATCCGGATCTCAGTCTCGCAAAAGGCCTGCCTGCTTCGATCTATACCGATCCGGATTTTTTCGCTCTGGAACAGGAGAGATTATTTCCCGATGTCTGGGTAGGCATCGGCTTTGAGTCCGACGTTCCCAACGTGGGAGATGCTGTTCCGGTAGAGGTGGGCGGCTCACCGCTGATCCTGTGTCGAAACAAGTCCTCCCAAATCCAGGTGCTGCACAATGTCTGCCGGCACCGCGCGACCGTCGTGCTGGAGGAGCCTGCCTGCGGACTTAAAACATTCAAATGTCCTTATCACGGATGGGTCTATGGACTGGACGGGGCCCTTCTCGCCACACCCTTCTGGGACGGCACGGCCAGCGCCAAGCGCTGTCCGGTTGATCCCGCGTCAGCGAGCCTCGTTCCGGTTCGCAGCGCGGTCTGGAATCATGTTGTTTTTGTCAATCTAAGCGGCGACGCCCCAGGCCTTGATTCCTACCTTGCCGAAATGGAGGACGAACTCGGTCATTTTGATCTTGAGTCGATGGAGGCCGTGCATAGCGAGTCCTGGGTGTTCGATGCGAACTGGAAACTCGTCATGGAAAACTGGGAGGTCTATCACCATGTCTGGGTGCATCAGGGGGTGTTTGATCTCATGTCTGATGAAGTTGACTTTGAAACAGGCAAACCCTGCACGGATATGATCGCCTCCAATAACAGCCTGATGCTGAGGCCCAATGACCTGCGCAAAGAGTCAGCAAGACCCAATCCGATCGATCTTCCGCTGATGCCCTGGAAACCTGAAATCCCAAAAGAACCTAAGTTAAGCAGCATTGCCAACGCCATCCTGCCCAACGTGACCGCAAGCATGGGACGGGTCGAGTTTGCCCCTGCGGTTTATATCCCTATAGCGCCCAATAAAACTCTGGCTAAAATGTCATGGTTTATTCCTCCAGGCATAAAAGACGACGAGAAACTCGCGCCGGAAGTCGATAAGATACTCGAGCGTTGGCTGGGTCCTGACCGTTCGATAGCCGGACGACGCGGAATCCGTGCTCAGGATCATCACTGCATGGAACTTCAGCAAAAAGCGAGGAGCTCACCGGTCGCCGACGACGTACGGTTCTCCGAAACCTGGGAGTCTAATGTGCGCTATTTTCAAAACTGGCTGGTGGAACGACTGGAAACATCGTCCCCCGCATAAGAGCCAAAAAACACGACTCTCTGTTTCTACTAGATGAAAAATCAGACCAGCACTATCGTCGCGGCCCGCACAAAACGCCGGCGCAATTCCGCGATCACCGACACCTTTCAGTTGCTGATCCTGGGGAGTGGGCTTATCTGGCTGGTGCTGCGCGGGGCCGCAGAGATGAACTACGTCTGGCAGTGGCACCGGGTACCTCAATACATCTATAAGGTCATCGACGGCGAGCTGATATTTGGGCCTTTGATCGACGGGCTGCTGGTCACCCTCGAGATAGGCGCCTACAGCATCGTGTTGGGACTTGTCATTGGGCTCATCACCGCGTTTTTGCGCCTCTCTGATTCCTATTCGGGCAGATTGCTGGCAACCATTTATCTTGAGCTGGTCCGCAACACCCCGCTTTTGATTCAGCTGTTTGTTTTCTATTTTGTCCTGGGTCCCATCTTTGAGATCGACCGATTCTGGGTGGCCGTCCTTTGTATCTCTTTCTTTGAGGGCTCCTTTGCTGCAGAAATCATTCGCGGAGGTATCTTGTCGGTTCCCAAGGGACAGGTCGAGGCTGGAGCCAGTCTTGGCCTCAGCCGCGCTGCCACTTATCGGTACATCACCCTGCCACAGGCCTTGCCCATCATCTTGCCGCCGCTTGCAGGCATCCTGGTCAATCTCATCAAACACTCCGCAATCGTCAGCGTCATTGCGGTATTCGACCTGACAACCTCGGGATTGGATATTATTTCTGAGACCTTTATGGCTTTTGAGATTTGGATAACGGTCGCGTCGATGTATCTCGTGATCACGATCTCGCTCTCTATCGTCATCAGTCGATTTGAGCGCTATATGAAACGTTCAACGCTCGCTGGCTGAATCAATATGACATTGAATAGAACAGTTTCACTAGCCCGAGAAATGGTTTCCCGGGTGTTTTTCAACAAGGAGGATGTATGCAACTCTTAAAAAAGGTGTTTGTGGGAGCTGTGACCTTTCTGGGCATTGCGCTGGCACCGTTCACCGCTACGGCGGGGGACCTGCAGCAGCAACTGACTTCTGAAAGCGTTATCGAGACCATTACCAAGCGCGGCAAGATGAAAGTCGGCATGTCTACTTTTGTGCCGTGGGCAATGCGTGACAAGCAAGGTGAACTCATTGGTTTCGAAATTGATGTCGCAAAAAAGGTCGCGGCTGATCTTGGCGTTGAGATCGAATTTGTGCCGACTGCGTGGTCGGGCATCATTCCGGCGCTGATTGCCGGTAACTTCGACGTGATTATTGGCGGCATGAGCGTTACACCAAAACGAAACATGACCATCAACTTCACGGCGCCTTATGCGCACTCCGGCATGGGCATCGTCGCCAACAAGGAACTGGCGGGTGATCTTGCCTGGCCGGATGGCTATAACAGCTCGAAGGTCACTTTCACCTGTCGTCGCGGAGCCACGTCCTGTACCGATACCCAGAAACTGTTCCCCAAAGCCAAGCTTCGCCAGTTTGACGACAGTTCCCTGGTGCTTCAGGAAGTGGTCAACGGCAATGCTCACGCGGTGCTCACCAGTTTCCCGAAGCCGACTTTGTGGCAGGCTCAAAATGCGGACGTATTGTTCAATCCGACGCTTGAGAAACTGACAGAAGGCAACGAAGGCTTTGGCGTTCGTAAGGGCGACCCGGACGCGCTGAACGTCTTTTCCAACTGGATCATGGTTAACACCAGTAATGGCTGGCTGCAGGAACGCTGGAACTACTGGTTCACCACCATGGACTGGGCGGATCAGGTCAACCTCAAGAAGTAAGTCTGGTCTTGTATCGAGTGGCAGTTCCGGTCATACCGGGACTGCCACTCCTGCCTGACTCATCCGTAATCTTTACGGGCAGCATGCTCATCATTACTCCATGACGGCGAAGAAGAAAACCAAAAGCGGCGTTACCCGCGCGGTTGACACGATCGTCATTGCCAGCGCGGTCTTTCTGGTCGCGTACATCATCTACAAGGTTGATACCGTGATGATCTATGAGTGGCACTGGAGTTTTCTGTGGGAGTACATTCTGAGATGGGACGAAGAACAACAGGCCTACGCGCCGAATCTTCTCCTTAAAGGTCTCGCCACCACGTTCCGACTGGTCATCTGGTCGATGCTGCTTGCCAGCATCATCGGCATCGTGATGGGCATTATGCGGACCAGTTCACGGATTTTCTTCCGGACGGTGAGCCGGCTCTATGTCGAATTCATCCGGAATATGCCGCCGGTCGTTTTTATTTTTGTTTTCTTCTTTTTTATCAGCTCGCAGTTCGTCCCGCTTCTAGGTATCGACGAACTTTCCGTCAATGCATCTCCGGAAACCATTGCCCTGCTTGAGATTCTGTTGGGCCCGCCGGAGCTTTTCGCAAACGTCATTTCCGGCATTCTCTGCCTGGCGCTCTTTGAGGGGGCGTACATCACGGAGATTATCCGGGCTGGTATTCAATCCATAGATAAAGGACAGACCGAGGCCGGCCAGTCTATTGGACTCACCCGCTTTCAGACCTTGCGGTGGGTAATCTTTCCTCAGGCCGTGCAAAAGGTGATTCCCCCGCTGACGGGGCAATTCATTACCCTGATCAAGGACTCCTCAATCGTGTCTTTGATCTCCATTCAGGAACTGACGTTTCTCGCGCAGGAAGTGGCCTACTCCACCCAGTATGTGTTCGAGATTTGGCTGTTCGTTGCAGGCGTTTATTTCTGTATATGCTATTCCCTGGCGCTTTTGTTCGCGAAACTTGAAAAGCGTTCCCAAAGAATCTATCAGGGCTAAGACTGATGGATCGGATCACATCTCAACCCCCAAGACACTGACGTTGATGAGACGTCTAACAGGAGAAACCCGTTGGAACAGATGATTTCACTCAAACACGTCTTCAAGTATTTTGGAGAGTTCCGCGCGTTAAACGACGTCTCTCTGGAAGTCGCCGCAGGAGAGCGTGTCGTTGTCTGCGGCCCGTCCGGCTCAGGCAAATCGACCATGATCCGCTGTATCAACCGTCTGGAAGAGCATGATGACGGCGAGATATGGGTGAGCGGCAACCAGCTTACCGAGGACGTAAAAAAATTGACCGAGATCCGAAAGGATGTCGGGATGGTCTTTCAGCAGTTCAACCTCTTTCCCCATCTCAGTGTGGTCGATAATCTGACCTTGGCCCCAATGAAAGCCCGCGGGCTTTCGAAAAGCGATGCCACCGAGCTCGCAATGACTTACCTCAACCGTGTTCATATTCCCGAGCAGGCGGCCAAATATCCGGGGCAGCTTTCGGGCGGGCAGCAACAGCGTGTGGCCATTGCCCGCAGTCTCTGCATGCAGCCCAAAATCATGCTCTTTGATGAGCCCACTTCGGCGCTTGATCCTGAGATGATCAAGGAAGTGCTGGATGTGATGATTGAGCTCGCTGAGGACGGGATGACCATGATCGTGGTCACCCACGAGATGGGCTTCGCCAAAAAGGCAGCGAACAAAGTGGTCTTCATGGATCAGGGCGAGGTAGTGGAGTCCGCACCTACGGAGCAGTTTTTCTCCCAGCCTGAAAGCGACCGGACCAAACTCTTTCTCTCACAGATCCTGACTCACTGAACTGGGCAAGGAGTACGAGCCGATGCGCTGCTCAATCGATCTCGACCGTCCCGGTAAACGCGAGGGTTACGTTCAGTTAAATCACTCGAACAATCGACACGCCTATGGTGTTATCCCGTTGCCGATCGGTGTTATTGGAGGCGATACGGGCCCGACGGCTCTGCTGACAGCCGGCAATCACGGGGATGAATACGAAGGAATCGTCATTCTCCAGCGCCTCTTTCATGATCTTGGCCCTGATCAGGTTCAAGGGCGTATCATTTTCATGCCATCGCTTAATCTCCCAGCCGTGCGTGAATACCAGAGAACTTCTCCTCTGGATGGCGCCAACATGAACCGGGTGTTCGGCGATCCTGCCCTGGCTGGACCCACCCGGGACATCGCCGCCTTCGTTGAGGAAACGCTCATTTCCCGGGCCGACTTTGCAATTGATCTGCACTCGGGCGGCAAAATGTGCGAGTTCTCACCGTGCGGTTTTATTTACGGCATCGGAGATAAAGAACACCTGCAGAACAAAATCCGTGCCGCTCATCACTTTGGCGCCAAGTACACAGCCGTTGTTGAAGGAAGCCAGGGGTCTCTCTCTGCTGCCGGAGAACGCGCCGGAATCGTGATGCTCTCCGCAGAACTGGGTGGCGGACGAATCCAACGCGAGAACATTGAGATCGGTTACAACGGTACAACAAATACCCTGGCAGGCTGGGGATTACTGGCCGATTCACCTCGTGAGACCCGAACCACTTTCCTGCGAAGTTGGTTTGCAGGCTCGTCCGTCATGAGCCCAGTCGCAGGAGCGTTTGAGCCTCTCACCAACGTTGGCCAAACAGTCCACACTGGCGAGGCCGTTGGTCGGATTCACCCTCTGGATGCACTTGATAAGCCGCCTGTTACTGTCTGCGCCGAAAGTGGCGGTGTTGTTGTGGGACAGCGGGCGCAAGCCCATGTCGTGAGAGGAGATTTTCTGCTGCATCTTGGCGAAGAAGTCGAAGAGTCAGAATTGCTCAAGCCGCTCAACTGAGATTGACTGTGGCAGCGGCGCCAGTCCGTTAACGCTGGCAAGAGGGACAAAGATACAACCGGCGGCCGTTTGCCGTGATTCGCCGGATTTTGGCGGCACACCGGTAACAGTCGCGCTTGTCTCTGCCAAAGACGGCGAAGCGATACTGCCCCTTTGAGCGTCCCGCTTTTCTCATCACCCGAACCGTGTCGGGATGGTTGGTGACACCACCGGTTTTGTAGGCGCGTATCGAAATCAGGAGAGTACGCCGCGCCAGTTCATTGAGTTTCGCCGGTTCCAGGTCTTTCGGGCGACACGTTGGATCGATGCCGGCGGCAAAAAGTATCTCTGACCTTAGATAGTTGCCAAGCCCCGC
>WTHR01000145.1 GCA_011523045.1 Gammaproteobacteria bacterium
CCTATGGCTTAACTTGACTTACTTGAACCACCAGCGCTCGATGCTGCGTGAACCATCCAGCTCCCAGTTACCGGCGAGTTTGTCTGGTCTGCCCAGCGCATCGGACGCTGCGTCGACATTGTTGGCAAAGCAGGGTACGACCACGCCGCCTTCGTCGCGGACGATGGTTTGCATTTCGACATAGATGTCGTTGCGTTTGGCTTCATCCAGCTCAGCACGCCCCGCCACCAGCAGCTTTTCGAACTGAGGATTGTTCCAGAAACTGTCAGTCCAGTTGCCGCCGGCCTTGTAGCCGATGGTGAACATCCAGTCTGCGGTAGGACGGCCGGACCAGTAGCAGGCGCTCCACGGGACTTTCATCCAGACGTTGTTCCAGTAGCCGTCAGGCGAAACCCGGTTGACCTTGATGTTGATGCCTGCAACTTTAGCGGCTTCAGAGTAAAGCTGGGTTGCGTCTACAGCACCGTTAAAAGCGGCATCAGCGGCAGCGATCTCGACGTCGATGCTGTCGTGTCCCGCCTGTTTGAGGTACCACTTGGCTTTGTCCGGATCGTATTGACGTTGCGGAAGGTCACCGGCGTGGTAGTTCTGGTTAGAGCTGATCGGGTGATCATTGCCAAGAGAGCCATAGCCGCGCAGCACGGTGTTGACGAAGGCCTCGCGGTCAATCGCGTGCTTGAGCGCCATTCGTACGTTGTTGTCACTGAACGGCGCCTGGCGGACATCCATCGGATAGGTGAAGTGCTTGGTTCCGGAGACCTGCAACACACTGACACCAGGCTTTTTCTCGAGCATCGGCGCGGTCTTGAGGTCGCAGCGGACGATCGCATCTACCTGGCCTGTCGCCATGGCATTCATTCTTGCGGCTGGATCATTGATCGCGGTGAGCTTGACCTCGTCAAAGTTGGCGCAGCCGGGTTTGTAGTAGTTGTCGTTGCGGACCATGTGCGCCCGAACCCCAGGCTCGAAATTTTTCACAATAAAGGCGCCTGTGCCGTCACCCGAAGCCCAGTCCACTTTACCGGAACTGTCTGCCGAACCCATGAGCAGGTGATAGTCGCTCAGCAGATAGGGGAAGTCAGCGTTACCGCTTTCGAGTTCAAAGATGAGGGTGTTCGGACCGTCTTTGCGAATGTTGCCCAGTGAGTTGGCCACACTCTTGGCGTCAGAGGTTGAATCCTCTCCGCGATGGTGCTCAAGAGACGCGATCGCATCATCGGCATCAAAGGTTTTGCCGCTGTGGAATTCGATACCCTTGCGCAGTTTCACCACCCAGGTCTTGGCGTCGGCTGACGGCTCAAGACTCTCGGCAAGGTCTGGCACAGCCTGCCCATCCGCGTTGACCTCAACCAGGGCGTTTCGGCATCCACCCATGTTCATATTGATCATGAAGGTATCGCCGTTATCCGCTGGGTCCAGCATATCGCCGGTGTTGGCGCCGCCAAAGCCCACGCGGTAGACGCCGCCTTTTTTCGGCGTAGCATAGGCCGCGTGGCTGTAAAGCGCCGGTGCTGTGGCGGCAAAGCCCATGGCCGTAGCCGCCTTTATGAATTCACGACGGTTGATACCGCCGTTGGTCACCCGCTTTTGCAGTTTGCGGATTTCGTGATCGATTTTGCTCATCTTCCCGATTCCTCCTTTGTTAATGGATCAGCTTAGAAGCGTCGTTTGGATACTCCGCCGCATCAGGAGAATCTTACAATAAACACTCAAGAATAGAGGGCAGGTCCCGAAAAACCGGGAAGAAAGGGTAATCTTCTTGAAAACTGGGGATATTCGCGTTAGATTCGCGCCCCCCGTGGCTATGTAGCTCAGCTGGTTAGAGCACGGCACTCATAATGCCGGGGTCGGTGGTTCAAGTCCACCCATAGCCACCACTTTTTTTCTTTCCTCTCATTTGGCTCTGCGTGCAAACAGCGCGCTTCGGTTGCCCCAGATTTGCAGTGGATCGGCCGGGGTGATGTCCTCAGGTGGAAAGCAGCACGCATGATCGAAATCCAGCAGCAGGGGGATGCGTTTATCATACCCTGATGCAAACACGATCCTTAATGCCAAACTTCGGCCGGGAAGTGCTGGGTGTCGATCTTTCCGCTCCCATTGACGATGACAGCTTTGCCGAGATTCTGGATCTGTATTTCTCGCACTCGGCTCTGCTGTTTCGGGATCAGGATCTTTCCCCACAGAGCCAAGCCCGTCTTGCGCACCGGTTTGGGCGTCCAAAGATTGAGACGCGCAAACAATTCAACCTGAAGGATTATCCTGAAGTTTCCACTATCGGTAACGTCAAGCATCCCGACGGAGAAGACGCCGCCTTTTTTGTTCGGGGGGGATTTGGCTGGCATACCGATGGCACTTCGGCCTGTCATGTGGATGCGGCAACCTTTCTCTATGCGGTTGAGGTGCCTAAAGTTGGTGGGGATACCCTGCTATGTAGCACCGCCACCGCGTATGAGAATATTTCCGAGACCCTGAAGGATCAGCTAAGTGATCTAGAGATGCTGTGCAGTTTTCACGCGCATAATGATCTTCTGCTGGAGGCGGATCCCGACTCACACATTCCGTTGACGAAAGAGGAGCGACGAGCGCTGCCGCCTGTGTGGCACAAAATTGTGCAGGTGCACCCCGTCACCGGCCGCACAGTGCTTTACATGAATTTCAATCCCATTGAGTTCAACTCGGTGAGCCTGTCGGTGGGAGAGCAGTGGCTTCAGGAGGCGTTGGCCGTTGCAACCCAGGAGCAATATGTTTATCGGCATGAATGGACGCCGGGCGATCTTTTGATCTGGGATAACCATGCGGTCTTGCACAGCGGTACGCCGACCGCCTGCTATGAGTCAGACAGGAGACTGATGCACCGCTCTTTTGTTTACACTCAGCCGACGGAAAGAACTCTTGAAAACCTGGACGAGGTCAACGCAATCTTTCTAAAAGCCTGAAAAGAAGCGTTGATCGTTAGTCAAAGCCGGAGCCGCGTTGGCCATGAAAATCACACAGATTGATGTCTTTGCCAAAAATCTGCCGATGGTGTCAGGCTACAACATGTCGAGTTCGACAGTCGGTGATCCGGACACGACAGTCGTGGCTCTGCGCACAGATACAAAATTGACTGGCTGGGGAGAGATATGTCCAACCGGTCCTTTGCCGCAGGTGGAACATGCAGGAAGTATCCGGGCTGATCTTGACCTGCTTGGCCCGGCGTTGATTGGCGCTGATCCGTTGCGGATCGGTCTGATACATGACGTCATGGCTGCCACCATGGACGGCGGACAGGGGGCCCGGTCAGCAGTTGATATCGCGTGTTGGGATCTGCTTGGCAAGGTTCATAACGAACGGGTCTGTGACCTGCTAGGCGGGGCACGTATGGATCCGGTATCAACCTATCACGTTGTCCCCATTGGCACTCCTGACGGATCGGCCCAGCTGGCGGAGCAGCTTCAGGAAGAAGGCCATACCAAACTGCAGTTGAAGTCGGGCGGGCGCCATATTGATGAAGATATCGACGCAGTTCATGCGGTTGCGAAAGTGATCCGCCCGGGAGTTGATCTTTTTGTGGATTGCAATCGGGGTTGGACGGTCGGTGAAGCGATTCAGGTCTCGCGCGCCTGTCGCGACCTTAAATTTGACATGGAGCAGCCCTGTGCGACCTATGCCGAATGCGCCACTGCGCGGACGCACTTACATCACCCGCTGGTCCTGGATGAGTCCGCGACTGATTTGGCTACCATTGCCCGCGCTATCTCGACCGGCGTTGCTGATGGATTTGGAATGAAACTGACCCGGATTGGCGGCATTAGCGGAATGCGTGCGGTCCGCGATCTGTGTGAGGCCTCGAACACACCGACCAGTTGTGACGACTCCTGGGGGGGAGACATTATTGCGGCAGCCTGTGTCCACGTTGGGGCCACTTTGACCCCGCGCCTTAGTCGCGGCGCGTGGATCTCAGCGCCTTATCAGGCGGGGCACTATGACGAGGAGCATGGACCAAGAATTGTCAGCGGCATGATCGCAGTGCCCCCAGGGCCTGGTCTGGGCATTACTATTCCTGAAGGACTTTTCGGGCCACCGATCGCGAGTTTTTCCTGAACTCAGACTATCGGGCGGGGCAGTAGGCCGGCGCGCTCGACAATCGGCCGGATGGCGGCTTCCCATTCAATCGCCATGATATGTACACCCGAGACGCCTTCCATTTGCTGTAGTTCTTCTATCTGCTCGATACAGATATCCTGACCTTCAGCCCGCCAGGCATCGCGGCGGGCCTCCTTGTCGTCTTCGCTAATTCCCTGAACCGCACCATCCATGCGTTTGAGCAAATCTTCAGGGATGACGATACCGGGGATGTTCTCGTTGAGAAAGCGCGCCATGGGGCTGCTTTTTAAGGGGCCGATACCTGCCAGGATGTGAACTTTCTCCGTCACCCCAAGATCCACCAGACGACGCATGAACTGGCGGAAGATGTCCATATCGAAAATCATCTGGGTCTGGATGAAGTCGACCCCGGCTGCCATCTTCTTGGCGATTCGGAGCGGCCGAAACGAGATGGGTTCCGAGAATGGGCTGCCCGCGCCGCCGATAAAGAGTTTGGGACCGCCGCCCTTGATCTCGTCACCGCACTGGAACTGGTTCTTGTCTCGCATCTCCTGGAGCATGCGGATCAGCTGCATTGAGTCGATGTCCTGCACGTTCTTGGCTCCCGGATGGTTGCCAAAAGACTGATGGTCACCAGACAGGCACAGGACGTTACGGATGCCGTGGATATAGGCACCCATCAAGTCGCTCTGCATGGCCAACCGGTTGCGATCCCGGCAGGTCATCTGGATAACCGGCTCAAGCCCATGCTGTGCCATATAAATGCCGGTCGCGATGCTGCTGAGACGCACAATTCCGGTCTGATTGTCGGTCACATTGGCGGCATCAACTACGCCCTTCAAAAGATCGATCTTGCGGTCGACGACGCTGGTATCCATGTGTTTGGGTGGACCCAGTTCGCCGGTGACGGCAAAGTGTCCTGCAGCCAGGACTTTTTCAAGATTGCTCCCGGACTTGAAATCGGGCAGGGTGTCAGCAGCAGTGTCAGTAGCCATCATCAGTGAATCCGTTTCAGTCTGCACCGAAGAAGTCGTCTTCGTCGAAGTCGTCTTCTTCGTCATAATCGTAGGTGATTTCCTGCTCGACTTTGACCATTACGTCGTCCCCATTCACCATCGCTTCGTACAGGGCAACGGGTCGCTCGGCAGCACCCTTCATCTCGCCGCTTCTTAAATCCCACTGCCACAGATGCTTGGTGCAGGTCAGCAGGCCGTCTTTTAGCAGACCGGAATCGACCAGGGGTTCTGCAAGGTGGGGGCAGGTCGGAGGAAATGCGCGGATACAGTCACCCAGATTGGTAACGATGACATCGATACCTGCCACACTGACCCGGTTCAGCTTGCCTTCAGGCAAGTCAGCGAGGCTGCAGGCCCGGTGCCAGGTGTCGTCGAGTTCGACGGCTTCAGAGGGCGCCTGTGATGTGACGGCCGGTTTCATGGGCGACTGCGGCGGCGCCACCTTAACGGTCGTCGCGCGCTCTCCCGCCTCGCGGGCGGCTTGCTGGCGAAGATCATCTCCCACCACGACGCGGCGCATGCTGCCCCCTCGACTGGTTGACCAGTCTTTGGGAGGTTGGATATCCATTAGCGAGTCAGCAATTCCCTGACGGTCGAGAATTGTCCAGATCTTGGACCAGATGCAGGGGATGCTGGGATCGACTTCGCACATGCCCCCCTCGGAGCCGCCGCAGGGACCGTTCTGCAGTTGCTTCGGGCATCGGGTAATGGGGCACAAACCGCCCGTGTATTCCAGAACACAGTTACCGCAGCCCACGCAGCGCTCTTCCCAGATGCCCGGCTCTGTCGGCTGACCCATAAAGTTGGTATCAAGACCCGGCAGGATCGGCGTGTCCATGTATTTTTCCGCCAGTGTCTGCACACCCACACCGCATGCCATCGACAGGACCGCATCATATTCTTCAATATTTTCTTCAAGCGGTGCCACAAACTCCTGGACACATTGCCGCTGCACCGTGACTTCTTCCACTTCAAGCTCTTGGCCTTCAGCGGCAGCCGCGGTTCGCAAAGTCGCCGCCATGGCGCTGGATTCTTTCTTGCCGCCGGCAAAACAGACAGACACGCAGGTGCCGCATCCCACGGTGAGCACTTTCTTTTTGCCCTTGAGCATTCGCTGGATATCTTTCAGCGGTTTTTGTTCTGCAACGATCATGCTGAGCCTCTCGCGATTTGGCAGTGGTGGGATTGGGATTTCATCGGAATTCTCTCTTATTTGTGTTAACCGGATGTTGACGCTAGGGTCGCTGAGGAGGCCGTGCGCCTTAGAGGGCTAGGGCCGCAAATCCCGGTTTTTTTGGTCAGATCGTTTAGCGCCTCGGTGAGGCCGTCATGGTCGCCAGGCGTGAGGTGCATCATATGGACTCGGTCGCGCTCCAGACCGCATCCGTCGAGCCAATCGGCAATTCGCTTCACCCGCTGGGTCACGTGCAGGTTGCCGGTATTGAAAAAGCACTCGCCCGGCTGACAGCCTGCCACCATGACGGCGTCTGCTCCGCTTTCAAATGCGTGCATCAACTGAAGCGTATCAACACGACCTGAGCAGGGGACGTCGACCACCCGGGTTTGGACGTTCGCTGAGACCTGCCCGCTCTTGGCGTCGCAAACTTCATGCGTGGTGCCCCGACACTGGGGACAGGCAAATATCATGACCGACAGGGGCGCTTCTGCCGGGCCGTCTTCGCCGATTTCTGTGTTGGGTTCAGGAACAGATTCCGTATTCAAGGAATGAATCGTGCCAATTACAGAATCGTGAGTACTGATATTCATTTCAATGGCGCCTGTTGGGCACGCTGCTGCGCAGAGTCCACAGCCGGTACACGTATCCGCATCAATTACCGCAGCACCTTGAATCCCGCCAACGCCGGTCAGTTCGTTATCAATTCGGGCGGCGCCGAAGGTGCAAAACCGGACACAGTTGAGGCAGGCGACACAGACCGGCGCCTCGACGACAGCGACAGGTCTTTCGACAGGTTGTGTGGATTGTGGGGGCGGTAGATCAAGAACGACTTCTCCTGCGTGAGCGCGAGAGACACAGACGGTGAGAAATTCTGATCGCTCGCTTTCGCTAAGCGCAGTATCCCGATGGTCGACCTCACCGGAGAGGTAGCGCGTACGGCAGGTACCGCAGCGGCCATTGGAGCAGTCAAGAGGTACTTCGTAGCCATTTTCATAAAGCACATGCAAAATGGTCCGGTTCGCCGGTACCTCGAAGATGTCTCCGGTGGAAGACACCCGGATGCTGAAAGTTGTGTTCTCGGAGGTGCTCATCAATACTTGCTCGGGGCAGGGCGCTATTGTGAACGATACGGTCCCTTCGGTAGAAGACCCAGTGTCGTTTTTTCGCAGGTTGGCGCAACAGTCAGAATACACCAGAGCATCAGGGTGACTGTGGGACAAGGCCCAAGTAAGGTGTTCTCGTTATCACTCAACGGTGCTTTGCTGGATAGGTTAATGCGACTCTGGGGAGATGACTCCGATGCATAAAGTAATGACTCACGACTGGTACGAAACCAAGAAGGTGTCGAATGACTTATATCTTATCCGCGAGAAGTATGTAGCCAAATGGCTGCGCTGCAACGTCTGGCTCATCAAAGGCCGCGACCGGAATCTCGTTATCGATTCCGGAATGGGACTGTCGCCTCTAAAGCCGCACTTGCTGGCGCTCGGGGGATCGCCCCTGACCGCAGTGATGACACATTGCCACTTCGATCACATTGGTGGCCTGTGTGAATTTGATGACCGCTTGGGTCATCGAGCCTGCAGCGACAATTATCTTGATCCGATGACCTGCTTCAAGAAGACCGGCGGTGAAGCGTTTGTGCGCGCTGAAACCTTCAGTGCGCTCCCTTTCGAAGGCTTTTCGTTCGAGTCCTATGAGGTGCGGCCGGCGCCGCTCACGGGATATCTTGATGAGGGCGATGTATTGGATCTGGGGGACCGTTCTTTCCAGGTCTTCTCCCTGCCTGGGCACTCACCTGATTCGATCGCACTGTGGGAAGAGGGCACGGGTACGCTTTTTAGCGGAGATACCCTCTATGATGGTGATCTTTACGACACGCTGTATCACTCTGATCCCGACGCGTACCGCGAGAGCCTGGAAAGATTGCGGGAGTTACCGATCGAGACGGTGCACGGTGGGCACTTCGGGTCTTTCGGGAAAGACCGGATGAATGAGTTGATTGACGGCTACCTCAAAGGAGAGGGCAGGCTGGTGGATCCTGAGGACTGGGTCAGTCAGCAACTCCCATAACTGCCCAAATCAGCGGTTGGCTTTCAACGCGTACCAGACACCTGCGAGGATGACCCCAGAGGCGGTGATAAAAATCGCCCCAAACTCTTCCCCTAGCAATATGGCGGCGAGGATCACGCCAGATACCGGTTGCAGGAACTGCAACAGCGCAATGCGCGCAATGCCGCCTTGTCCCAGCGCCCAGTACCAGAGCACATAACCGACAATCGTCGCACCGACAGCGAGATAAGCAATCGAAAGCCAGATGCCCGTGGGAACAGCCAGGGGCGCGGTTCCGGGCTCAACGATAAACAGCAAAGGCCACAACACCAGCGC
Source organism: Gammaproteobacteria bacterium (assembly GCA_011523045.1). Taxonomy (GTDB): domain Bacteria; phylum Pseudomonadota; class Gammaproteobacteria; order Arenicellales; family UBA868; genus UBA868. The sequence goes on from WTHR01000145.1 coordinate 8,668, forward strand.
GTAAAGACCCACACCGTAAAATGTGGTGCCCATTGCCGAATAGCCTTCGCGTTCGAGGCGGCCGCCCGCGACGTAGCCTAAAGAGGCAAACACATTGGAGGCAAGCACCAGCAGGTCTCCGCCAATGCTCGCCCCGGTTGCCCTATCGAGGCCATGACCAAAGATCAGCAGCGCCTCGCCCGCCATCGCGATGGTGCAGCCGATCCACCACGCAACCGCGGGACGTTTTCGATCCCAGGTCATGGCGATAAGCCCCGTGAAGACGGGGAGTCCCGCCAGAATCATGGATGCGTGATTGGCCGAAGTGTGCAGGATGCCGAGCGTGAAAATCACAGGAAAGGCCACGAAGCCGCAGAATCCGGATAAAGCGAGAAGACGCCGCTGCGCCCTGTTGGCGGGCAGCGGAATCCGGAGCAGCATTGCCAGCGGCAGTGCGACCAGTCCGCCGATGACGGTTCGCAGGATAGCAACCATCATGGGCGAGAGACTGGATACCGCGATCTTGGCGGCAACCGGTGAGGCCCCCCATAGCACCACGGCAATGAGGGCTGCCGCGAGAATCTTCATCGAAGACTAATCAGTGTTTGCGCCAGCGAATCTTGTCCTGCCGTTCACGTTGAGTTTTACCCGCCCGGAAACGCCCGAAGAACAAAAAGGCGCCCAGACCGATCACGATCAGGCCACCGAAGAATAATTCGTTCCAGCCCATCAGTTGCGGCTGCGCAGTTTTGCCAGCAGGCGCAGGATTTCAAGATAGAGCCAGATCAGCGTCACCATCAGACTGAACGCGCCGTACCACTCCAGATATTTCGGCGCGCCCTGTTCGGCGGCTTCCTCAATGAAGTCAAAGTCAAGCACCAGGTTGAGAGCAGCAATGGCCACGACAAAAAGACTGAAACCGATACCAAACAATCCGTTACTGTGAATAAAGCCGATACTGGAACCAAAGAAACCCATTACAAAACTGACGAGATATAACAGCGCGATACCCCCCGTGGCCGCCACGATCATCAGTCGAAAATTTTCAGTCGGTTTGATTAGCCCGCTCTTGTAGGCAAGCAGCAATACGCCAAGTGTGCCGAAAGTCAGACCCATCGCTTGAATCACGATGCCCGGATACTGTGCTTCGAACATGGCAGAGATGCCACCGAGTGCAAGACCCTGCGCCAGTGCATAAAGAGGTGCGGTCACGCCTGCCCACTGTCGCTTGAAGATTGTGATGAATGCGAGGATCAGGCCGCCAATGAGTCCGATCCAGAGGAATCCGCTGACGGCAGCGGGATCCCCTGTGCCGAAAAATATGTCCCAGGTAAAAGACGCCGTGACCAGGCACAGAACAAGCAGGATACCGGTTTTGTTGACGGTGCCTGCAAGTGTCATGCGGCCAGATGCCTCGGTTTCAGCAAACGTGGCATCAGGCTTGAACGCTTCTCCCCGGAACATGGGATTTCCTGAGCGGCCAAAGGTAGTCAGGGCGTTGTGTTTGGACATGGAAGACTCCTTGATTGAGTTAGTGATATTGTAGTCGCGAAGGCATGTTCCGAGGTGATGCCGCCCGGCAACTAAATTACTGTGTTACGTGCACCAACGCTTGGAGAGCCCCTTTTGCAAGAAGTCCTGAGAACACCTGACGAGTGCTGTGCGGTGGGCCGTGCCGTATTGGCGCACTGGATTCAAACCAACACATCTGGCCCAGCCTTCTGTGTCTGATTCAAGAAGAATATTTCAGGTTTATGCCGGCAGCACGGAGCTGTCACCTTTTCATGAGTGCTATGCCAACAGCGCAACAGTGCTGCGCTCCGCCGCAGGCCGGCTGTTCGTACACGACAACGGCGAGGATCCGGGTAAGGCGTATTGGGCTCTTCGTCGTGAAGCTGCACTCTTCGACGTGCCCGAACGGCCGATTGAGATCAGTGGCCCTGACGCGGTGCTGTTTCTGGAATTAATCTTTGCTCGCCCCCTGAAGGATCTCAAGATTGGCCGCGCGCGCTATGTGGTTGCGTGCACGCATGATGGCGGGTTGTTTGCTGATGGGATCCTGCTGCGGCTTGGGGCTACCCGTTTTTGGTTCGTTCATCCGGATGGCGAGCTGGATACCTGGTTTCTGGCGCATCGTTTTGGGTTTGATGTGACACTCACCGACCCGCAGTCGCGTGTCCTGCAACTGCAGGGCCCGCGCTCGTTCGAGGTGATGCGCTCGGTCTCATTGGGAGCAATCACTGCCGACTTTGGCTACTTTCACTGCGGTGTTTTCGATCTTGATGGGCAGAAGTTATTGATTTCCCGAACTGGCTGGACGGGTGAACTGGGCTATGAGATCTATACGCAGGGTGACGATACTGACTGTCCGCGCCTATGGAACGCCCTGATGGAAGCGGGCGCGCCCAGCAGAATGATCTTTGGGAGTATGCAATCGATGAACATCCGCAGGATCGAGGCAGGTATCTTGGACAGCGGCAGCGATTTTGATTCTTCAATGACGCCATCTGAGGCGGGGTTGGACAAATTCGTGGACTTGACCAATGACGGGTTCATCGGCCGCGAGGCGTTGTTGGCCCCGCCGCGCGGTAGGCGACTTTTCGGTCTGCTCTGTCGGGATCTGATACCGAGTGCGGGATGCGAGTTATTTGATGGCGATGAGCCGGTTGGCGTTGTGACGACAGGCGCCTATTCCCCTTACCTCAAAATGGCGGTGGGATACGTCAGATTTTCAGCGGCCGGAGATTGGCCAACAAGAACGCTTTTTCTGCATTGCGCCGACAGGGGTGAAGCACAGTGCGAGATTGTGGACCCGCCCTTCTATGATCAGGAAAAGAAGATACCGCGCACCATCGTATCGTCGTGATGATCAGATCTTGCAGCGTCAGGCATCAACCGGTCGACACCAGAACAGGAGCGGTGAGATCTGAAAGAGATACCTTCTGCTTGCCGGATGCATCGAAGTTCGCGGGATCAAGCCATGCCTCAAAAGCCGTTTGCAGCTCTGGCCATTCAGAATCGATCGCCGCATACCAGGCCGTATCCCGGTTCCGTCCTTTGGCAACCGTGGCCTGTCGGAATATCCCCTCATAGGATAGACCCAGTCTCAAGGCGGCGCGGCGCGAGCGTTTATTGAGCGCGTTGCACTTCCACTCGTAGCGTCGGTAGCCCAGCGCAAACGCCTGTTTCATCATAAGGTACATGGATTCCGTGGCTGCGGGTGTTCGCTGCAGTTGCGGCGAAAAATGGATGTGCCCGACCTCAATAGAGCCATTAGCCGGTGAAATACGAAGATAACTCGCTACCCCCACGGGACCTTCCTGGCGATCCATGACGGTAAAGAAGAAAGGATCGTTCTGGTTTGCGACTTCTTCCAGCCAGTTCGTCAGAGCCGACAGGGACTCAAACGGTCCGTATGGCAGGTAGGCCCAGTCGATATTCTCGGCATCCTTTGCAAAGGCGTTGAATAGCCCTTCCGCGTGGGCCTTGGGGTCAAGGGGTGTCAGCGCACAATATCGGCCTTCCATGGATGCTCTTTCGGGAAAAGGAGGAGGGCTCCATCCGTCAACGGGACAGCCAAGGTCAAGATCAGAAACAGTCATCAGATTAAATCAGGTATCAGATCAAAGTGAGTGGTGAACAGGACGGTTCGGTCAGTGAGACACAGGAGATTCTTCTCGTGCCTTTATAGCATGCTGCGCACTTAGTTCCAGACCCACTCGGCCGGACCAAGCAGTCTTCGCACCTCAGCGGCGTCAAAGCCGTAAGGATGAGACGGTGAGATACGGTTTTCTGCGGCGTGGAACAGGCCATCAAGATCAGGATCACGGTTTAACGGCTCTCGTAGATCACAGCCGGCGATGAGAAGATCAGGCGGGGCGCCCATCGCCAGATTGACGATGGCCGCGCTAGCGATGTCGCCACACCAGGGGCCATCAATCCGCATCCTGATCCCCGCCTCCGTGCAAAGATCGCGAATCTGCCGGGCAATGCCCAGTCCACCAACCAAAGCAGGCTTGATGCACATGCCATAAGCCGTACCGTCAAGAATCGCACGTTTTGCGGCTTCAGCATCCCTACTGGTCTCGCCATCCAGCAGTATTTGCGCATCGAGAGACCGACACAGATTCTGATTTTCTTCGTAAAACTGGCAGGGCTCCTCCCAAATGAGGCGGGTATCCTGAATCGCGTTAATTGCCTCTTCCGCCTGTTCAGGCGACCAGCCTCCGTTGGCATCAACCAACAGGATCTGGGATTCGGTCATGAGGTCAAGCGTGGTTCGGATGAGCCCCAATTCGTGTGCAAGGCTATAGACACCCACCTTGATCTGAATGACCTTTCGTCGTGATCCGGCCATTGCCATTCTGACGCGAACCCGCGCCGGATCTTCTTCAGAGATGGAGAAATAGTCCTCTATGCTGGTATCCCGTGCACTTCCCAGCACATCGGCAAACGTTGCTTCACTTTGGCGTGCCAGAAGATCGTAATAGGCGGTCTCCATTCCGAAAGTAATGCCATTCCAGGAAGCATCTCTTTCCTGAAGAGCGTCGATCAATTCCTTAATAGAAGTGTGCGGCTCTCCAATGAGATTGGATAACAAGGGAAGGGTTTCTGAATACCGCGCCAGGCGCTCTTGGGGTTCCAGCGGCGGGGCGGGCACGATCTCACCAAGACCGCAGAGACCGTCATCGGTATGCAGGCACAGGACCTTACCGAAAGTGGTTTCCTGAACCACATGCGACATTCTGTAAGGGCCGTCCCGAAAGGGAATCTTGAGATCCCAAAGTTCGATCTTGTTAAGGCGCACAGATCTGATACGTGGAGTACTTAAGCAGTCCGTCCCGGTGAACAAAGCAGACAGGTCATTGGCTGGTCGAGGCCATGGCTTTATAGATCAGACGGGCGAAGTGCTGTTGCACCGGATCCCAGTAGGGAGAGAGCACTCCTCCATTGAAGCCATCAGAGAGGCGGCCGCGCTGCATGCGCTCTAGAATGCCGATGTCTTCAAGATTAAGGTCATGCCAATTCTTGATGACGGTATCCCGAGCCGCCCGGAACTGCTCACCATCAGCTCCTTCACCCACAAAGTAGAGACTGATCGTTTCTCTGCTGGACTGGGCACTGATGGGTGTGGTGACCAGGGTCGCCAGTTGGTCGGGAAAGATCTCGAACGCGAAATTCGGAAACAGCACAAACCAGTCACCGCGGTTTTTCTTGTGTTCCGGCAGGTCCGGGAAGTAGGGGAGGCCCTCTCCGCGGGCGGGATCGGTTCGTTGGAAGGTATAGCCGCACAGCAGAATGTGATCTTCAAAGGTGGGTGGATCCCGTTCCGCCATAGTGACAAAAGAGTGCAGCCAGGGATGACAGGAGAAAACATGATAGGGCTCAATGAAGTTCTCTACCGCAAGTTTCCAGTTGGCTTCGATATCAAAACTCAAAGTGCCGCCCAGACCAAGTGAATCAAGGTCGTAATCAGCAATCTTTTCAATTATCGGGGCGATGTATGACGAAAACGGACCCGCGTCTCCCGAAATGTTGACGAATACCCAGTCGTGCCAGGTGTGGCAGGCGATTTCGACAAGGTTATTGCTCGCGCACTCCGCGGGTTTCGTGTCGTGCTGATCCCCACCGAAAAAATGAGGTCGGGCGAGGAGCTTGCCCTTTAGGCTATAGCTCCAGGAGTGATTCGGACACACGATGTTGCGGCACTCGGATCTCGGTTCTTCAATCAGGACCGCACCGCGGTGGATACAGACGTTGTGGAAGGCGCGGATGACGCCGTCGGTGTCTTTGGTCAGCAGCAGCGACTGGCCGGCAACTTCGACCGGACGAACAGATCCCGGCTCGGCCAAAAGATGCGCAAACTCAGCGAAGACCCAGTGGCGCTTAAAGACACAATCTCTTTCTGTTGCAAAAAAGTCGGGATCCACATAAGCGACATTAGGAAGGGCGGATCCTTCTGCGGTGGGCACGCTGAGGCGTTGCCATAGTTCTTGATCAAACCATTGGTTGCCACTCATCGCCTTATCCTCCTTCAAATTGACCGTCTAATTTACCGATGGTCCGGGCTGCCTTAAAGCCCTCCAGGACGGCTTCTTCCACCGTTCTCGGCGCCAGTGCGTCGCCAATGGTTTTGATCACAAACGGCGAATCCCTGCCGTTTGAAAGGTCTGCTAGCCAGGCGGCGTCATCATTGGCTCGTGGGGGATAACAGCTGACGATCGTGTCGACGCCCTCAAAGACAATAGCGTCACCGGTGATCGTGTGCTGGAAAAATGCGGTGTTGTCCTGTGCGCCAAAGAAGCGGGCGTAACAGGTGGTATCGACATTCAGGCGATAAAGTTCCCCCATCCATTGATCGCGAACGAGCGGCGGGATGGCTTCTGCGCAGGAACTGGTTCCCGAAAAAAGGTGTACCTGATGTCCTGCAAGTGCCAGCATGTGGGCGACGCCAAGACCCGTCCAGTCTGAGCTCCAATCCGCAATAGCCACATGCTGGCCGACTTGTGCCTCACCTGAAATCACGGCCCAAGCGGTTAAGACATCTGTTCCATCGACCTCGGCTTCTGGCAAGCGGGCAACTGCGCCGGTGCTGATGATGATGGCGTCAGGGTCAAGTGTTTCCAGTACGCGCTTATCCACCGTAGACGACAAGCACACCTCGACAGCAGTTTTTTCAAGTTCTGCCGAAAGATTGGTGATGACGCCACCGAACTCTGATCTTCCTGGCAAGGCTTCAGCAAGACGGACCTGCCCGCCGAGCCTCGCCTCTTTTTCATAAAGCGTCACGTCATGGCCTTGTGCGGCTGCTGTCGCTGCCGCTTTCATTCCCCCTGGGCCACCACCGATGACGAGCACCCGCTGTTTTGTTACATCGGTGTGCGGCCGAAATTCCAGTTCGCGGCCGGTAATGGGGTTCTGGATGCACGAGATCGGATGATGTGAGAGTCGGTGACCCACACAGGCCTGATTGCAGCCGATGCAGGCGCGAATTTCGTCAACCCGGTTCTGTGCCACCTTATTGGGGAACTCCGGATCCGCAATCAGGGCCCGAACGAGACCGACCATGTCTGCCTGGCCCTGGTTCAGGATCTCAGCAGCGCTCTGGGCCTGATTGATCCGTCCGGCGACCAGTACGGGTTTGGTGACCTTGGCTTTTAGCGTTGCCGCATCGTCAGCGACATAAGCGGGCGGGATAGCCATCGGTGGGAAGACATGGATCCATCCGTTGTGAGATGCGGATGAGCCAGAGATAACACTGAAATAGTCCAGGTGGCCGTCTTGTTCCAACACCTGACAGATCTTCACCGTCTCTTCTTTGGCCACGCCGGCCCCGGTCTGCTCATCAAGGGTGATACGCACACCCAACGTTTTTTCAGAACCGATCGCGCGTCGGGTGTGGGCGAGGGTTTCCACAAGAAAACGCATGCGATTTTCAAGACTGCCGCCGAACTCATCATCGCGGCGGTTGACCGCCGGATTCAGAAACTGACCCATCAGGTATCCCTGGCTGGCGAGAATCTCCACGCCATCGAGTCCGGCCTCGACGAGCCGCCTGCCCGCTGACGCGTAGCTCTCAATGATTTCAAAGATCACTTCAATCGGCATGGCGACCGGTACGATGCGGTAGCGATCGTCCGGCGTATCAGAGGCGGAATACACCTGTGGCCGTGATCCGTCATGACTGGATCGTACGGAACGGCCGGCATGAAACAACTGGCCAAAAACCGCCGTATCGTATGCAGCACACGCGGCTTTGAGTTTCGTGAGCCCCGGAATGATGTCGTCATGTCCGGCATTCAGATAAGCCGATGGAAAACAGAAGCTCGGGTGGAAAGCCATACCCTCTAGAATGATCAGCCCCGCCCCGCCTTTGGCCCGGGCTTCGTGATAGGCGATCAGTTCATCAGAGACGAGACCCCTCGATCCGAGGGTGGTGCCGTGCGGGGGATTGAAGATCCGGTTGCGGATTTCCGTGGGCCCGAGATGTATCGGCTCAAATAGCTTTTCATACATAACGGTTAGCCCGATCTCAAATTATTCGAGGTGGATGGGGCCTGGGTCTGAAACTTTGGCAGTGAGTCGGGGATGGATCAGGCAGGGGCGGTACGGCACGGGTTTTTCTGTGCAAGGCCTGACGGCTCGTTCTCCTGTTTTACCCATCGTGAAGACCCTCGGCCGCGGTGTTGAATGCCCGGGCAGTGAGTTCGAGATCTTCTTCAGTCAGCGCCAGCGATACGTATGTCTTGCCGGCCCCTTTAAAGATCCCATTCTCACGCAGCAGTTCGTTGAACCGTGCGGCCTTGGCCCTGTCGGCTGTCAGTACATCGCGGTAATCCGAGATCGGTTTGTCGGTAAAGACGGCTTCAAACAGGGTGGGGTGACCCACCACCTGATGTGCATGTCCGTTCGCCTCGAGGCACCGGCTAAGTGCGTCCATCAGATATTGCCCGTTGGCACGGAGTTTGTCGTATTGGCCAGGCCGTCTCAGGATCTCCATGGTCTTGAGGCCTGCTACGGCTGCCACGGGATTACCGCTCAGGGTGCCCAACTGCATCAGGAAACCCTCGCTACCGACCTGGGCTTTGTCAAAGTGGGCCATGAGTTCGGCCCGTCCGGCGACCGCAGCCGAGGGAAAGCCACCCCCAGTCACTTTGCCCAGGGTGCATAGATCGGGTACCACGCCATAGGTCTCTTGGGCGCCGCCATAATCGAAACGAAAGCCTGTAACGACTTCATCGAAAATCAGTGGTATGTCGTGCTGCGTACAAAGGCTGCGCAGCGTTTCGAGGAATCCAGGCGCGGGTGGAATGATGCGCTGCAGAGGTTCGACGATGACCGCGGCAATCTCAGCGGCATGCTGGGTAATCAGCGACTCGACAAAGTGGCTGTCGTTGTATGGAGCGATCAGCATGCTGTCCCGAACGCTGCTGGGAATACCGGCGGAATCCGGTACAGCCGCAGGGAAATTGATGAGCTTTTCCGGCGCAAGACTCATCTGCGCTTCCGCGGACATGCCGTGGTAGCCGCCCTCGAATTTCACGATCTTGTCCCGGCCCGTGTAGGCGCGGGCGAGGCGCATGGCATACATATCTGCTTCACCGCCGGAAGACACATAGCGGACCTGTTCAGCGCAGGCGACGGCCCGACAGATTTCCTCCGCCAGCTCGATGCCACGCTCGTTGTTGGCAAAGAAAGTCATCCCCTTGGCCAACTGCTCGGTCACCGCCTCAATCACTTCGGGATCACCATGGCCCAGGATCATGGGCCCTGAGCCGATGAGATAGTCGATGAACTCGTTGCCGTCCTCATCCCAGACCCGTGATCCTTGCCCTTCACGGATAATGACGCCGGCTTCGAAGTTGCCAAAGCTTCCCGCCGGCAGGACTTTTTTGGCACGCTCGATAATGCTTTGCTGTTTCATGAGTCTTTTATTCGGTTCTTATTCGGCTCTCGGCAACAGGTTAAGGGGGTCGTAAGCAGCTTCGCCGAGGACGCACGCCTGGCGTGTTGATCCTGCAATGATCACCTCTAACGCGGTGCCGGGTTTCGCTGCGTGTGGCTTCAGGTAAGCAAAGGCAAGAATACAGCCCACGGTATGTCCGTAGGCAACCGATGCCGTCGAGCCAACGACCCGGCCTTCTTGCAAAACGGCCTCTCCGCCGTGTCCATCGACCACGCCGTCGGCCTCAATACGAAGATAGGTGCAGATCCAGGGAAGGGTCGAGGCGGCGCTTTCTTCGGTCTGGGATTTCCCAAGAAAATCACCCTTGTCCAGCCGGACGAAGCGCATCACATCGGCTTCCGGCAGCGTAACCTCGTTGGTCAGCTCACCCGCCCCTTTGAACATTTTTTCCATTCGCATGACGTTCATCGCGAAAGAACCGTAGTCGGTAATGCGGTGAGGCTCACCCGCGCGCCATAATGCGTCATAGACCGAGAGCATCTGCTCAGCAGGCCCATGCAGTTCCCAGCCGAGTTCCCCCGCGTAGGATATGCGCAGCGCCCAAACGGGTACGCCGGCGATATCAATGAATTGCGCGCTGAGCCATCGGAAAGCGCTGTTATCAAGGGCTGCATCAGTAGTTGCGCCGAGCACTTGGCGTGATTTTGGGCCCTGCAATGCCAGCGCGGCCCAGCTTTCAGAAAGGACGTTGACCGTCACATCCTCTGACACGATGTGGTGATTCAGGTGATCAACCAGGCGTTGCTCAAAGAATACAGCACATACAATATAGAAACGGTTGTCATCAAGACGAACGACAGTTGCTTCAATCTCAATGCGCCCACGCCGGTTCAGGAAATGGGTGAGCGCGATGCCGCCAACACGCTGCGGCAGACGATTGGCGACCAGTCGATCAAGCAAAGCCTCCGCATCCGGTCCAATGACCTCGACTTTGGTAAAAGCCGAGATGTCCATGAGGCCAACGCCTTCGCGAACGGTTTTTACTTCATGACCGACGACGTCATGCACCACGTTACGCGTAAAACTGTAGTGGTCGCGCTGTTCGATGCCGTCCCGGGCAAACCAGCGCGGCCGTTCGTGACCAAAGACTTCTTCGTAAACGGCGCCTTTTGCCTTGAGTCGTTCATATAGCGGCCCAGGCTTGACGGGTCGTCCGTCGAGTCGGTTGAAGTGGGGAAAGGGGATCTCGTGGCGCAGGCAATAGTCTTCTTTTGCTTTAACGACTTGCCAGGGCTTGTCCGCATACGGGCCAAAACGCCTTGGGTCGAAATCACGCATATTGATATCTGCCGAGCCGTGCACCATCCAGCGGGCCAGTTCGCGGGTCAGTCCCGGTCCCCAGCCAATCCCGATTTGGGTACCGCAGCAACACCAGTAGTTGGCAGGCCCCGCTGCCGGGCCAACCAGCGGGTTGCCGTCTGGCGGATGACTGATGGCGCCGTGAACTTCACGACTGATACCAAGTTCGGCAAGAACCGGCATCCGCTCCAGGGCGTTCTGCAGCCAGGGCATGATTCGGTCGTAGTCGGGTGCAAAAAGTTCGTTTTCGGCCTCCCACGGGCAGTGATCTTCCCACACCGCGTTCGGATTGGCTTTTTCGTAAATGCCGATAAGCCCCTTTTTTTGCTCCATCCGGATATAGCCGGAGACCTGCTGGTCATCCCGGACCACGGGCAGTTCACTTTCAAGATTCTGAAACTCGGGGACAGGCTCTGTTACCAGGTAATGGTGGGTCATCGACGTCATCGGCAGGATGTGATTCGTCCACTCTCCGATCTGGCGTGCGTAGGTGCCCGCGGCGTTGACGACGTGTTCGCAGCGAATATCACCTTGTTCGGTATTCACGATCCACTCGCCGCCCGGTGTTTGTGAGACGCCGGTTGCACGGTTGCGCCTTGAGATGGTTACGCCAAGCTGGCGGGCCCCGGCGGCCAGGCCCATGGCAATATTGGATGGGTCAACATGACCATCATCAGGCGTATGCAGTGCGCCCAACACACCCTCCAGCTGATAGAAGGGGTGCAACTGGGCAATCCGCTCGGGACTGATTAATTCGATGTTGAATTGCAGCGCCCGACCTACGGAAAGAGTCTGGCGCAGCCAGTCCATTTCGTCCTCGCTGTAGGCGAGCCGTAGCGAGCCACACCCGTGCCAGGAGATTGCCTGACCGGTTTCTTCCTCCAGCCGGTGGGAGTAAAGGCCGATGTTGTAGTCCACCATTTTTCCGAGGGAAAAGGACGAAGTGGACTGGGTGATCTGCCCCGCCGCATGCCAGGTGGAGCCCGACGTCAGTTCCGCCTTCTCCAGCAGCACCACGTCAGTCCAGCCTTCATGAGCCAGGTGATAAGCCAGGCCGCAGCCCATGATACCGCCGCCGATAATGACGACCCGGGTCTGGTTGGGGAGCATAAGAAGGTGTCTTTAATTCGGTTTATTTGCGTTGACGGGATCATAGTACAAATGTACATTTATCTTCAATGAAAAGTACAAATGTACCAATGCCACAAGCAGAGACTGAAACCGTTCTTGGCGCTCTGGCCATGTCTCTCGACAGCTTCACTCCTGAGGTTCACAAGGCAGCAACCTATGTGCTTGAGAACCCCGCTGATATTGGGGTGAGTTCGATTCGGGAAATTGCCCTAAAGGCGCAGGTCAAACCGAATACGGTGATGCGATTGGCCCGGTCGGTCGGCTTTGCCGGTTTTGAAGATTTCCGCAGGCCATTTCGCGAGCAGATTCGCGAGGGCCGCGAGAATTTTCAGGACAAGGCAAGATGGCTCCAATCCTTAGCGTCGGGAGGCAAGCTCGATGGCTTGTATCGGGACATGGCGGGGGCATCAATGGATAACCTATCCGGACTCTATTCGGGGAGCGATGCCGATAAATTGCGCCTCGCTGCAGATGAGATCGTGGGTGCGCGAACCACCTTCGTTCTGGGTGTCGGTTTGATAAATGCCCTGGCCCGCAATTTTGCTTACCTCGCCAACATGGCAGTTGATAATGTTGAGGCAATTCCACGGGAAGGGTCGTTGCCGGCAGATGGCTTGGCTCGTGCAGGCGAGCAGGACGTTCTGTTGGCAATGACGTTAAAACCTTACCGTCGAGAAGTGGTCGAAGCGGTGGAGATGGCAGTCGAGCAGGGGGTTCGGGTGATCAGCGTTTCTGACAGCCCGGCTTCACCTATCTTTGCAGAGGCAACGCATCGATTTGTGGTGCCGACACAGACGCCCCAGTTTTTTATCTCTACGGTAGCGTTGACTGCTTTTCTCGAAACATTGATGGCTTTTGTGATCGCGGATGCGGATGATTCGGTTATCGCCAGTATTGAGCGTTTTCACCAGCGACGCCATGAGATGGGCATCTACTGCAGTGAGAGGTAGTCTGATATGAGCCGAGAACAGGTCCCAGCCGTCTCCAGCGAAGTCACGTTCTCCCTGGATGCCGCCTATTACACCAGCGAGGCCATTTACCAGAAGGAGTGTAGTGACCTCTTTGCCCGTACCTGGCAGTACGCCGGCCACGTTTCCCAGGTTGCCAAGCCCGGGGACTACTTCAGTTTTGATATTGCGGGTCAGAGCCTATTTTGTATCCGCGGCAGCAACAACGTGCTCCATACCTTTTATAACGTTTGCCAGCACCGCGCGCATCAGCTGGTCTCGGGACAGGGTGAGGGCAAGAAAACGCTGGTCTGCCCTTACCATGCCTGGACCTATCGTCTTGACGGCCATCTTTTGCGCGGACCCAATACCGAGGTCGTACCGGAAAGTGTGCGAGAGAGTATCTGCTTGACGCCTGTCCGCACGCAGGAATTCTGCGGCTTCATTTTTGTCAATCTTGATGACAATGCGGATCCGATGGAGGACTGGTTTCCTGGTGTTGAGGCGGAACTGCGGGAGTTTGTTCCGCGGATTGATGATCTGACGCCGCTTGAGACCATCCAGGCTCAGGAGCGGTGTAACTGGAAAGTGTCAGTCGAGAACTATTCGGAGTGTTATCACTGCCGAATCAATCATCGCACCTTCTCGACCGGGGTGGTCAAGCCGGACACCTATGACATTCAGCCGCAGGGATATTGTCTTCGCCACACCACCGAGTGCCAGAATCTCGAGAAGATGACCTACCCAATTGATCTGGGCGCCAATGAGCATGCCGGGGACTACTCATCCTGGTATCTGTGGCCCACATTTTCCTTTCAGGTGTATCCGGGAAATGTACTGAATACCTATCATTGGCAACCGACCGCGGTCGATGCCGTGACCATTGCGCGAGGGTGGTTTACCGCCGAGGGTATCAGTTCTGAGGTTATCCATGATCTCGCTATCCAGGATCGGGAAACCACCGTTGAAGAGGATATCCATCTTGTGGAATCCCAGCAGCGCGGATTCAATAATCGTGGTTATCGGCCGGGACCCCTGGTCGTCGATCCCAACGGGGGCGTTAATTCAGAACATTCGATCAAAGCGTTGCAGCAATGGATGCGCGAGGCAGTGACATCGCCCTAAGGAGTTGAACATGAGTAGTTACACCAAACCCGCTCATTGGGCAGAGCCCAAAAACAAACTATTTCCCTATCAGGTGGGATTCACCTGTCCGCCGTATGACTGGTGCGCGGGGCCGACGGATTTTCAGAACATGGCGCCCGATTCGGTCGGGGTGCATGGCCGGATGTTGCATGTTCCCGACTATACCCACCGACTGGATCAACGCAGGCAGAACTTTAATCTTTTGGAGGAGTTCGTCGAGTGCATGGCCAACAATGGTGCGGATGTGTGCGGCCAGGTGGGATCCAACTGGGTGCACGCCAGTGGCCTGGGCGTAGAAGGGGTCCGTGAACATTGTGAAATGCTGAGTGAGAAATACGATACCCCGTTTCACATGGCAGGCTATGCGATGGTGGAGGCTCTGCGCGACCAGAACATCGAGAAGGTTGCCCTGAATGCAGCCTACCATCATCGCGATTGGTGGCAGGGAACTGTTTCATTCCTGAAGGAAGCAGGTTTCGATGTTATCTGGGCCGGCAACTTTCACGACCAGGGCTGGTTCGAAACGCAGGAAGAGGTCAATCAATGCATTTGGTGTTTTGATGGCGATCTCGCTGAGAAGAGTTTTCAGTACGTGGCCGAGCAGGCCCCACACGCAGAGGCATATCTGATTAACGGTATGTGCAATTTCCGATCTGGACCCGATGGCCAGGCCCAACGGCCGGTCCACCACGAGGTCGCTATCGAAGCCATGCTGGGCAAGCCGATGATCAGCCATGACAACGCGCTTTACTGGAGAATCTTCAAGACCCTGGGCCTTGCTCCGGTGACCTCCCAGGGCCGGTTGCTGTCCTCGTTAAGTGCGTAATAGGACGGCCTGGAAAGTGCACAAGATTCTCGTGTTGTGGGCAACGCCCCGGTCGACGTCAACCGCTTTTGAGTGGATGATGCGCCAGCGCGGTGATATGCAGTGCTTTCACGAGCCCTTCGGGGAATGGTGGTACGAAGGGGACGGCGCCCTGTGGCCGCGCCTCACCCCCGACAGCCCAAGAAAGCCGGGACTCACCTTTGAGACGGTCTGGGCGAGACTGAAATCCGCAGCAGCGAAGGGGCCGGTTTTTTCCAAGGATTTTCCGCATTACATCGAGAATTACTGGACGGATGAGTTTCTCCAGCATTTCAACCATTCTTTTCTGATACGCGACCCTGCCAAAGTCGTGACCAGCGTACAAAAGCGTTGGCCGGATGTTCATTTGAAGGAACTGGCTTTTCTGGAGCAGCGCCAGCTCTTTGACCGTCTTTGTGATCGCGACGGAAAGGCGCCGCCTGTGCTGGATAGTGATGACCTGCTGCGGGACCCACAAACGATGGTCGCAAGCTATTGCCAAGCTGTCGGCATCGACTTTGTGCCTGAAGCTCTTACCTGGGAGGCCGGGTCCGCGACCGAAGACTATAGTTGGTTCGACGGGGGCTCCTGGCACGAGAAACTCAAGGGCTCCACCGGGCTCGCGCCTCAGGAGCCCGGGTTTACCGACATCAACACGGCTCCTGATTACGCGAAAGAGTTATATGAAGAGGTGCTGCCGCATTACGAGCATCTTTATGCGCATCGATTGCCACCCGAAGAAGGCCTGTTTCACTCCTAACCTGGTGCGCGAATGAAGATCAACTCCATCAGGGCCTATCAAGTAGATCTGCCTTATGTCGGCGGAACTTATTTTTGGGGAAAGGGAAATGCGATTCGGGTTGCGCCGACGACAGTGATTGTTGTGGAGACAGATGTCGGAATCACTGGCTGTGGCGAAAGCTGCCCGATCGGCGGCAACTATCTTGCTGCCTATCCCGAAGGAGTGGTTCCCGCCTTGGCGCAACTCGCTCCTGCAGTGATGGGCCAGGATCCGCGACATATCCATCGAATCGAGCGCCTCATGGATAACGCTTTGATGGGGCATCCCTACGCCAAGACGGCCATTGATGCGGCCTGTTGGGACATTCTCGGCCAGGAGTGCGGACTGCCGGTCAGTGTGCTGCTGGGCGGTGTTCTGACCGACGGCGGGCCGATGTATCGCGTGGTGCCGCAGAAATCTCCGGAGGAGGTCAACCGGGAAATGGCAGACCACCGGGCGGCGGGTTATCGGCAATTTCAGATCAAGGTAGGAAACGACTGGAAAGGGGATATCGACCGGATTCATGCCGCCGCAGCGATCCTTGAGCCCGGAGAAAGCGCTTTTGCTGACGCCAATCGCGGGTGGACAGTCCGTGAAGCGGTACAGGTGGTCCGGGAGGTTCGCGATACCGGAGTGATGATTGAACAGCCTTGCCCGAGTTACGAGGAATGCCTGCACGTGCGTTCTCGATGCGACCTCCCCATGAAACTGGATGAGTGCATCACGGATCTGAAGATGGCCAGGCGGCTGGTCGCCGATCAGGCGGCGGAGGTGGTATGTCTCAAGATCTCAAATCTGGGTGGCCTCACCAAGGCGCGCCGAGTCAGAGACTTTCTGGTTGAGCACGGTCTTTCGGTAGTTTGCGAAGACACCTGGGGCGGGGAAATCACCACGGCTGCCGTGTCACATTTTGCTGCCTCCTGCCCGGAGTCATATCTTTACAACACCACCGACCTGCACAACTACAACACGACATCTACGGGAGGACCGCCGCCCGAAGTTCGTGACGGGAAACTGTTTGCCAGCACCCAGCCGGGTCTGGGGGTCACTCCACTGGCAAGCGCGTTGGGAGAGCCGCTTGCCGAGTACCGGGCTTCATGACATGAAAATCATAAGGATATCGGTTTATCACAAGGATCTGCCGCTCTCGGAGCCCTATTGGCTGTCAGGTGGTCGACTCAAATTTGAAGTGCTCGATGCCACGTTCGTCAGGATCGATACCGATCATGACATCACGGGATGGGGCGAGGGCACGCCCTGGGGACACACCTACGTGCCGGCGCATGGCCCCGGCATACGAGCCGGCATCGAAACCCTCGCTGAAGTTTTGATCGGTGCTGACCCGAGACAGGCGGGCCGTATCGAATACCTGATGGACAAGACTTTACCTGGCCATCCGTACGTCAAATCACCAATTGATATGGCCTGTCTTGATATCGCCGGCCAGGCAACCGGTCAGTCCTTGCCGGATCTTCTTGGCGGATGCTTTGGCACTTCCACTCGCGTCATGTCGTCGATTTCGAGCGGTGCACCGGAATACATGGTGGGTTTGATAAAGAAATACCGTGAGCGGGGTTATCGAGGACACTCGGTTAAGGTGGGCGGCAGCAACACAGATCTTGATATCCAGCGTATCCACCATATAGAAGAGCATCGTCTCGAAGACGAACGGATCCTGTATGACGTTAACCGGGCGTGGACCCGCCGGGAGGCCGCGATGGTGATGAACGCCACGGCCGATCTTGGCGTTACGTTTGAACAGCCCTGCGAAACGACTGACGATATCAAGGCGCTGCGCCGTATCACGAGCGCACCGATTTCGGTTGATGAGACCCTGGTCAGCGTTAACGACATGGCGGCCATTGCCCATGAGGGTGTGGCGGAAGTCGCCAATATCAAGATCAACCGGGTGGGGGGATTGACCAAGGCGAGACGCATCCGTGATCTGGCCATCGCCCACGGCATTCAGATTTATGTCATGGCCACCGGGGGCTCTGCCCTGGCAGACGCCGAGGCTGCGGCTCTGGCACAGAGCACGCCAGAAGAGTTTCGCCTCGGCTGCTGGGCCTGTCAGGATATGCTCACCGTGGACGTAGCACCGGGAAGGGGTCCGCGCAGTGAAAATGGAGAGCTTTTTGTGCCGAACGAACCGGGGCTGGGATTCGCGCCGGATGAAGCACTGTTGGGAGACCCGGTTGCAGTGTACGGCGGGCAATAAGATGGATGGCTGGACTCAGCGATAAACCGATTTACCGATTAAGGCTTGGAGGAGCGCGTACCATGACAGAAAACATTCCGCAAACGATGCACGCCGTGGTTCTGACGGGCCATGGCGGGCTGGACAAACTGGAATTTCACCGCGACTGGCCGGTTCCTGTGCCGGAGTCAGACGAAGTGTTAATCCGGGTTGCGGCATGCGGCCTCAATAACACCGACGTCAATACGCGCAGCGCCTGGTATTCCAAGGGCAACAGTGATGCCACCACCGGTGATGCACTCTCCGGCGCTGAGGGAGAAGACGGAACCTGGGGCGGCGCTGCCATTTCGTTTCCACGCATTCAGGGAGCCGATGCCGTGGGGACGGTCGTCAGCGTGGGCGATAACGCTTCATCATCTCTGCTGGGTCAACGGGTCATGATCGATGGTTGGCTGCGT
>WTHR01000058.1 GCA_011523045.1 Gammaproteobacteria bacterium
CATCGAAGCGGCTTTGTGCTCGTGCTTTGCGCCGGGTGGCGCTGGTGGCCAGCAAGTGCACCGCTTTTGTCTAAATGAATGAGCGGCGAGTGCCGCCTGATCCGCCTTGAGTGCACGCGACCGACTTGCAGTCACCTTCCTCGCCTCTACCTGACCCGGGTTGGCGTGCATAGTCCTGATTCGTTATGGTGTAACGGCGCTTATGTCGTCACCATGACCGTCTTCTCTTTAAGCACGTTTCGGCGCGTGGGGCCCATGGACTTGCCGACGGCTTATTTTTCCAGCATGCCAGGCGGGCTCGCTCCGATGACGATTGCGGGTGAAGAGGCCGGAGGTGACAGTCAACTGATCCCGATCGCGCATGTCATCCGCATCTTCTGCGTGGTGTCTTTCGTGCCCATTTATCTGGCACTGGTGCCCGGAGTCGAACTTACCCCCGTATCGCTCACCCTTTCTGAAGTCTTCGTGCTGCCGCCCTGGAAAGACTGGTTCATTTGGGGGTTGTGTGCGCTGGTCGGATTTTTTGGAGCACGTGCAATCCGTATGCCGTTCGGCGAGATACTGGGACCGATGACTTTGTGCGCAACCGTTTACATCTTTGAAGTGGTCACCGTCACGCTGCCGCCTTTTGTGACCATTGCCGCACAGATTGTCATCGGCACCTCCATCGGCACCCAGTTTGCGCAGCTGCGCGGACGTTATGTCCTGAGAACCGTTATCACATCAATGGGGACAACAATTGTCATGCTGGCAGGCGCCCTGATGGTCGCTGAATTGATGGCCCCCCTACTGGGAATGGATCCATTATCGCTTTTGCTGGCGCTGGTGCCGGGAGGCCTTGTGGAGATGGGCCTGATCGCGGTTGCGCTGGATGCCGATACGGCGTTTATCAGCGCGATGCATACATGGCGGATCATCCTGATTGCCGTCAGTGCACCGCTGCTTTTTGGATTGGTTGGGCGTCGGCTGTCTTGAGCCCGCCGTCATTGCCCAAAAAGTGCGGACAAGCCAGATTCGAGATCCGGGTAGCGGATGTCTACCCCGAGGTGTTCACGCATCCGGGTGTTGTCAATTCTCTTTGACTCGGCAAGATAAGAGCGCATCTCGGCGCTGAGCGCCGCGGTCGCCTCCTGACGATCGACCACGGGGGGGCGAGGCAATCCCGCGGCGTCTGCCACCCTGAAGAAAAAATCAGACATGGTTGACGGGTGACCGTCGCTAATGTTGTAGACCGGCAGAGGATCTGCGATTCGGGCAGCGGCAAGGCAGGCACTGATGAGATCCTCCACATGCACACGGTTACTCCATGGCGCCAGGTCAGGCGCCAGCACCGGCAGGCCTTCACGCAGACGCTTGAGCGGCAACTTTCCCGCGCCGTAAATCCCCGGGACCCGAAGCGCCACCACCGGAACATCGTTCAACCTGCACCAATCCCGCATGGTGCGCTCTGCATCAACCCGTCGACGCGCCCGCCCCGTGATGGGCGCCAGCGCACGATCCTCCGTTACCCAATCTCCCTGACAGTCCCCATACACCCCCGTGGTGCTGATCAGGACGACTCTGGAAGGCCATTCGCCCGCAGTCTGCGCGCATTCAGCAAAGTGGCGCAGTCGCCGGTCCTGATCACCATCGGGCTGGGGAGGCGCAAACCAGTACAGCACGCGCCCGGCCAGAAATTTCTCCGGGGGACACTGACTCTGAAGGTCCGCACTGACGGCCACAATGCCCTCTTCATTGAGTCGGTCGGCACTCTCAGCCGTCCGGACCATCGCTGACACACTGCCGCCATCGGCAAGCTCGCGCAGGGCAACCTGTCGTCCGACATAACCACATCCGGCAAAAGCGCTATGCATCGGGGATTAGCGACTGGCAGTGAGCGTGCCCGCAGTGGTCAGAGTCGCCACGGTCACTTCCGCTCTTTTGCATTTCAGCGTACCGCTGACATTGGCCGCCATGTCAGGCGGCGTGATGACCCCCTGGATACGGGCCGCCTTTGCCCCGAGGGAACAGCCGGCGTCATTCAGGCGGGAAATATTCGTCTCGCTCAGCAGTGAACGCAGATCATCAATCGACGCCTGCAATCCCCAGTTGCCGACATTGTCCACGACCCCGCTAATCGTCACCCCTCTTACAGACAGAAAGACCAACCCGTCGTGGGTCACCGAGACAGACACGCTTTCTATACGCTGATCGGTTGCCGAACCCAGTGCAACGACATCGGCGGTTGAGGTGAGCGAAATCGTGCCGGCATAGGTTCCGGCATAGGCACCGGTCGCATCCCCCCGGGAGACGCTCAACTCGATACCACTGCTTGAGGAACTGGCGCAGCCGGCCAAGGTCAAGGCCGATGCCAGGAGGCATGCCCTTGCGCCGCTGATTCTCAATATGGATTGCAATATTCTCATTGAGGCTGACACAGCTTTACCGGATCAATGAGATCACTCATCCGATTAACCTGTGAAAGGACATGGTTGATTTCGAGTGCAGCATACTTTTCATCTTGGGATTGTACCGATGCTGTCAACGCGGTCGTACTTCGTTTCGAAAAGTGTGGTCGACTGTTATCATGCCGGGTCAGATCAGCACAGAGCCCACGCGGAGGATCCCGTACTCCCATCCGCGTAGCGCCACACCATCCGGGAGCCAACATGGACGAACCCACCCGCACCCAACTTGAGGCAGCCGCTTTTCGCGGACTGGTCGCACATCTTCGCGAGCGGACCGACGTACAGAATATCGATTTGATGAATCTGGCCGGTTTCTGCCGAAACTGCCTGTCGAAGTGGTACATGGCAGCGGCGGATGAACAAGGTGTTGAGATGAACTATGACGAGGCCCGTGAAATTGTCTACGGCATGACCTATGACGAATGGAAACGGGACTACCAGAAAGAGGCCAGCGAGGAGCAGAAAGCGGCTTTTGAAACGACCAAGCCGCTCCACGCCAAGATCAGCGGCCACCAAAAGGGATAAACCGATGAGCCGCCTTGAAGTCCACCAGTTTCCTTGCCTTTCCGATAACTACGGCTACCTGGTCCACGATCCCGATAGCGGCCTCACAGCGACGATCGATACCCCTGAAGTCGAACCCATCCATGCTGCACTCGATGCCAGAGGCTGGAAACTCAACTTTATTTTCAATACCCATCACCACGACGACCATGCTGGAGGGAACCTCGAGCTGAAATCCCAAACCGGGTGTCAGATCATCGGCCCGGCCGCGGATGCAGACCGCATCCCCGGGATCGACCGTGTGGTTGGGGAAGGCGATTCGGTGACGCTCGGCGCATGGGCTTTCACGGTTCACGACACGCCCGGACATACCCGTGGCCACATTGTTTACCACTGCCCTCAAGCCGGTATCGGCTTTGTGGGAGATACCCTTTTCGCGCTTGGCTGCGGACGGCTGTTTGAAGGCACTCCCCAGCAAATGTGGACATCCCTGCAGAAAATCCTGTCCTGGCCCAACGAGACGCTGATCTATTGCGCCCATGAGTACACTCAGGCCAACGCCCGCTTTGCCCTGTCTGTAGAACCGGACAACGCGGATCTTTTGAGCCGCAACGACGACATTGACGCTGCCCGGCAACGAGGCGAACCCACTGTTCCCACTACCCTGGGCCTGGAAAAAAGAACCAATCCCTTTTTGCGCCCCGACAGCCCCCATCTGCAGGAAACCATTGGTCTGAGCGGGCATCCCCTGGTGGAAGTCTTTGCCCGAACCCGCGAACTCAAGGATCAGTTCTGACCCGTCCTTGAGACCCTTCCCATCCTTACACCTTGATTAAGCCTTATGACCCGATCCACGGCCCCTTCCGCCCGCACTAAAGTCCGTCGCCTGCGTGAACTGGCGCGCTATGACCGATCGACCATCCATGCCATTCTCGATGAGGCAACAGTATGTCATGTGGGGTTTGTCGATGAAGGCCAGCCTTTCGTGATCCCGACCGCCATTGCCCGGATCAATGATCACGCCTATATCCATGGCAGTCGGGTCAGCAGGATGCTGAAGCTGCTGGCTGCGGGAAATCCGGCGTGTATCACGGTCACGTTGCTTGATGGGATCGTGGTGGCACGCTCTGCTTTCAACTCCTCGATGAATTACCGCTCGGTCGTCATTCTGGGCAGCGCCGAGAAAGTCACCGGAGAAGACAAAAAGATCGCGCTGGATGCCTTTACCGAACACCTGATTCCCGGCCGCACCCAGGACATCCGGGCATCAAAGCCCAAGGAGCTGGCAGCCACCACGGTGGTGCGCTTCAGCCTTGACGAGGCATCGGTCAAAGTCAGCGAAGGTCCGCCGAGTGACGAAAAATCTGACTATGAAAGTGATGTCTGGGCAGGAGTCATCCCGCTTGAATTAAAAAGCGGCAAGCCACAGTCCGATCCGCGGCTGAAGAGCGGTATTCCTGTGCCTCCTTATATCCAAAAGCGAAAAACGTGAGCCCGCAGGCGCTGGTTTCACTGACTTACTTCACGGAGCAACGAACGAGAGTATGAGCAGCGCGCCGCGTATTGCGATTGATATTGGCGGGACCTTCACTGATGCGGTCCTGCAGGTTGGGGTCAATCGATATACCGCCAAAGTCCTGACCACGACCCGCAATCCTGCAGAAGGATTCATGCAGGGCATCTCACAACTGCTGTCAAAGTCAGGCGTCTCACCCAGTGACGTCGCACTTATCACTCATGGCACCACACTCGCTACCAACGCGCTGATTGAGCGCCGAGGCGCCAATACCGCGCTGATTGCCACTGAGGGTCATCGCGATTCTCTGGAGATCGGCTATGAGAACCGTTTCGACCAGTACAACTTTGACGCCGACCGCAACCCGCCACTCGTTCCAAGAAGCCGGCGCTGGACCGTAGCCGAGCGGATCGATTGCCGGGGTAACGTTCTGACGCCGCTTGACGAGAACTCGGTTGAACGTCTCATCAAACCCTTGAAAGAAGCAAAAATCGAAAGCGTTGCCGTGGGCCTGCTGCATGCCTATGCCAATCCCACACACGAGCAGCGTATTCGCGACATCCTGAAAACCCACTTGCCCAATCTTTCCATCTGCCTTTCAAGCGAGGTCTGCCCGGAAATACGCGAGTACGAACGCCAGAGCACTACCTGTGCCAACGCCTATGTTCAGCCGCTGATGGCGAGTTATCTGATTGAGGTGCGCGAACGCCTGGCCCAAGAGGGCTTCCGCTGTGCCTGCCTGCTGATGACCTCCGGCGGACATCAGGTCACGATTGATACTGCCGCCGCTTTCCCGGTGCGTCTTGTCGAGTCGGGGCCTGCCGGCGGTGCGATTCTGGCGGCGCATATCGCCGAAACACTTGGGGAAGGCTCAGTGCTGTCTTTTGATATGGGAGGCACGACCGCCAAAATCTGCCTCATTGATGACTGCACACTGCCGCTGTCACGGACCTTTGAGGTTGATCGTGCGCACCGCTTCATGAAAGGCAGCGGCATGCCGATCAAGATCCCGGTCGTAGACATGGTTGAAATCGGCGCGGGCGGAGGTTCTCTGGCGAGTGTGGATGACCTCGGTCGTGTCACGGTAGGCCCGGAGAGTGCCGGCGCCGAACCGGGACCTGCCTGTTATGACCGAGGTGGTGAGGGAGCGGCAGTGACTGATGCCAACCTCGTGCTGGGCAGGCTGGATCCTGATGGTTTCGCGGGCGGGCGCATCCCGCTCAATACGACCGCCTCACAGCAGGCGCTTCAGACCGCGGTAGGAAAGACGTTGAAGACCGACGCGCCGGGCAGTGCACAGGCGGTGATCGAAATCGTCGATGAGAACATGGCGAGCGCGGCACGGGTCCATGCCGTTGAGAAGGGACTGGACGTCACCGAACGCACCATGATCGCTTTTGGGGGCGGCGCCCCGCTGCATGCTATTGCGGTCGCCCGAAAACTCGGCATTGGCCGGGTCATCATTCCCCGCGATGCGGGTGTCGGATCTGCCGTTGGTTTTTTGCTCGCCCCCGTTGCGTTCGAAGTGGTACGCAGCCGCTTTACCCTGCTGGAGCAGCTTGAGCCGCAAGCCATTAATGCGCTGTTTGCAGAAATGGAGGAAGAAGCAGCAGCCACCGTGCGCCTGGGCTCCGCTGACGCCCCGATCTCTACGGTCCGACACGCCTTTATCCGTTATGCGGGACAAGGGCATGAAATCAAGATCGCCCTGCCGGATCGCCCGCTAACGGGTGACGACCGCCAAACGATTGCCGAAACTTTTGACAAGGCCTACCGCGCCCAATACGGCCAGGGCATTCCCGGGGTCCCGCTGGAAATCCTCACCTGGTCGCTCACGGCATCCGCCGAAGTCAGCGAAACGATTCGGGCACAGGCGCAGCCGATATCAGACGAAGAGGCGCGAGCCTCCCACCAGCGGATGGTTTGGATGCCCGGGACCGATCACCCGAGCGAGTGCTCGGTGGTGCCTCGGGAGGCGGTGTCCGCCGCCCATCCCGTCTCAGGTCCGGCCGTTATCACAGAGGACCAGACCACACTGGTCGTCCCCAAGGGGTGGACACTCGAGGCGAACGCCCATGGCGATCTCGTCGCCACATCGGCGCCCGGGGCATCCATCGAGACGCAGACCGCTTCCGCCTTAAGCGCCATTCAGCGGCAGGTGGTCTGGAATCGCTTGATCAGTATTGTTGAAGAGCAGGCCCAGGCGTTGATCCGCACCGCCTTCTCAACCACTGTACGCGAGGCGGGCGATCTGTCGGCAGGCATCTTTGATCTTTATGGGAGGATGCTGGCCCAGGCGGTTACCGGCACACCAGGTCATGTGAATGCCATGGCAACTTCGGTAGGCTACTTTCTGGAAGAGATACCGCTTGAGCGCATGCAGCCCGGCGACGTCTATGTCACCAACGATCCCTGGCTTGGCACGGGCCATCTTTTTGACTTCACGGTGGTTACGCCCGCCTTCATTGGTGAC
Source organism: Gammaproteobacteria bacterium (assembly GCA_011523045.1). Classification (GTDB taxonomy): domain Bacteria; phylum Pseudomonadota; class Gammaproteobacteria; order Arenicellales; family UBA868; genus UBA868. The sequence goes on from WTHR01000058.1 coordinate 6,941, forward strand.
CATCTGGTCGGGCTTCTGGCCTCAACGGTGCATGTGGTGGATATTGGCGGCCGGGGCTTTGGGCCCGACGCCGGTCAGGTATATGAAGAGGGACTATGCGTTCCGATCCTGCCGCTGTTTGAACGGGGCGAGCCTGCGCAAGCTGTCATGGCCATTGTGCGCGCCAATGTGCGCGAGCCAGATCAGGTGATTGGAGACTTGTACTCTCTGACGGTGGGCAACGCGGTCGGCTGCAGCCGGCTTGCCGAAATGATGCAGGAGTTTGCCCTTAACGATCTGGAAGAAGTCAGCGAACACATCATCTCGCGATCGCGCCAGGCGGTGCTTGAAGAGGTCGCCGCTCTGCCCCAGGGGACCTGGCACCACGAGATGACCGTGGACGGCTACGGCGAGCCCGTCACCCTGAAAGCGAGCCTGACCATCAGCCCGCAGGGTATCGAAGTGGACTTTGATGGCACCTCCAGTGTCTCACCGTTCGGGATCAACGTGCCGCTCAGTTACACGCAGGCCTACGCCTCTTTTGGCGTTCGCTGTGTGATTGCTTCTGCCATTCCCAACAACGCCGGTTCGCTGGATCCCATCCGGGTGAGCGCGCCTGAGGGCTGCATCCTGAATGCACCGCGGCCGCACGCCGTGGCTGTTCGTCATGTTATCGGCCAGATGCTGCCCGATGTGGTGCTGGGATGCCTTGAAAAAGCCCTGCCCGGCAAAGCGCCAGCTGAAGGCAGTTCGAGCTGGGGGAATCCGATGCTGACAGGAGGCCCGGGGCTTCCTGATGGGGAGGATTACGGTGACGCCACGCCCTTCTCGGTGACTATTTTTCACGCCGGCGGCACCGTAATCCTCCCCATCAAGAAGACCCGGGC
>WTHR01000050.1 GCA_011523045.1 Gammaproteobacteria bacterium
AATGTCATCCGGGTCACCACAAGACTCGGGCGCTGGATCTCATAACCCTGCTCGGCACGAATGCGCGTCGTCGTGCCGGCTTCTGACGCAATCAAGTTATGCCGGGCAAGATAGCAGGCAAGCGCGCGGTTGGTGGTTCCGGCTGCCGGGACCTCCGGCGTACCCACGCGCGGTGCAAATTCGCGGCAGTGCACCGTGTTCTGTGCTTCGACTGTTTCCCGGCAGAACAACATCACTGTATCAACATCCATCTGCTCGCAGTAATTGGCCAGCTGCTCAAAATCCGGGGCCAACGACTGAACGCCCACCAGTGAGGGCATGGGAATAACCAGGTGAGAGAAATCTGATCTTGTGTATTCCACAGGTAACGAACCATCGAGATCACCCGCCCCGGCGCCAAAGAGTCTCTCGAAGGTCTTTTTATCGATTGAAGCTGGTTCAAACTCGGCAGGCTCCAGATTGAGCATCACTTCAATCCGGCCGTCGTCCTGATGATCGACTGTTACCGTAGCCGAACTTGCCGGGGTTCGCAGGGTCACCTCATCCGAGGAGCCACGAGAAATATCGAGGTAACCGCGAGAGACGAGGCCTGTCATCAGCGCCAGCGTCCCGTGCCCGCACATGGGATATTCCTGCGCGGTTGAGAAAAACCGCACGCCCACCTCCCGGTCTTTTGCACTCATCACGAAACAGGTTGCGGGGGCGCGAACTTCCCGGGCAATCTGTTGCATTGTTTCAGTCGTCAGTCCTTCGCCGTCGTAGATAATCCCCGCGTGACTGCCGCCAAAAGCCGCATCGGTAAACGCGCTGTAGAGGTCAAACAGATAATGCGGCATCGAAGATCTCCCTGCACTTAGAACTCAGATACGCGAGTGCCAGGGTGCTGCCACCTCAAAAGCACGCGCCAATCGCAGCAGCGTCTTCTCCTGACCCAGCGCGGCACCGATCTGAATTCCGATTGGCAGTCCGTCTTGGGTTCTTGAGAGCGGGACCGACGCCGCGGGCGCGCCCGTCGCGTTAAAAAGCGGCGTGAACGGAATCTCATCGAGCATCTGTTCAAGATACACAAGCCAGTCGCCGCAATTCATGTTGATCTCGTTTAGCTTTAATGGCGGCTTCGCCAGCGTTGGCGTCAACAGCACATCGTAGTCAAGAAAAAAGCGGCCCAACTCGTCTGCTGATCGCTGTATTGTCTCAATGGCTTTAACGTATTCCATCGCCGTATGGGTACGTCCGGCATCAGCACAAGCCAGGGTTAACGGTTCAAAAAGCATCTCAGGAGCGTGATCCGGGTTTTGGAAAAGCACCTCGGACACTCCCTTTGCAATCTGGGAAGAAAAAAGCACATCAAACGCCTGGCGCAAGATCGAACCACTGACCGGCGGCTCAACCTCTGCAACCTTGCACCCCAAAGATTCGCAAAGCGCGGCCGCATCGAGTGCAGCCTGTCGACACAAAGGATCAATCGCTTCTCCGGCAAAACCCGTCACACATAGGCCGACTGTGAGTTGCGCCAACTCCTCTTTCAGGGCTTCCAAGAAGCTGCCGGGCGAGTCGGGGGTGCCGTAGACCGCGCCGGGAATCGGCCCATGCGTGACATCCAGCAGCATGGCCGAATCACGAACGCTGTGACTCACCGCATGCGCTGTGCTGAACCCGGCGAGACCCTCGGCTCTATCGTGACCAAGCGGTACCCTGCCGCGGCTCGGCTTCAACCCAAAAAGTCCGCAGTTGCTCGCCGGAATCCGAATTGAGCCACCGCTATCGGTCGCGTGCGCCGCCGGCATCATGCCGCAGGCCACAGCGCAGGCGGAACCACCGCTCGATCCCCCAGCAGAGCGGGTCGTATCGAAAGGATTCAGCGTGGGACCAAAAAGTTTTGGCGAGGTACAGATATTGAGTCCGAATTCTGGCGTATTGGTCTTCCCAAGGATGACGAGCCCCGCGGCCTTGAGCCGTGAAACCAGCACTCCGTCTGATGAGGGGATGGTGTCCGAGAAAGCCCGGCTGCCGTTGGTGGCTGGCACTCCTGCCAACAGGGTATTCAGGTCCTTGACGAGATAAGGGACCCCTGCCAAAGGACCTGCTGGCAGGCCGCGCGAAACGCTATCTCTCGCGGCGTCAAAACAGGTCGAGATAACTGCGTTGAGTTTGGGATTACGCGATTCGATTCGGCTGATTGCCGTCTCTATCAGTTCGGCGGGCGCCAACTCACCGCTTGCGATTAGTCCGGCAAGGCCAACCGCATCGTACCGATCGTATTCGTCCTCCACCATGAGACTGGCGGTCATGCCCTCACGGACTAATGGGCGAACTCGGCCTCACTGCGGTGACATTCGATGGCATGGTTACCGGCTAATGTACGCACCGGCGGGGTTTCCTGATCACAAGTGCCCTCGATCGCCAGAGGGCAGCGATCAAAGAACGGGCAGCCTTTATCTTTGAGCGTGACCACTCGGTCAATACCGGCCTGAGCCTCCTGGGTCTGCATGGTCTCTTCGAGCCAGCCTACCCTGAGTTCGGGCACTGAACTGATCAGAAGCCGGGTGTACGGATGATACGGGGGTGACAGCACTTGGTCGGTCGTCCCCTTCTCAACCACCCGCCCAGCGTAGAGCACCACGATCTCATCCGCAAATGAGGCCACGGTTGAGAGGTCATGACTGATGAATACAAACGAAACACCCGTCTGCTTGCGCAATCGTTTGAGAAGTTCGATCACGTTTGCCCCAACAATCGAATCCAAAGCGGAGATCACCTCGTCACACAACAAGACCTCCGGCGAGGCGGCAAGTGCACGGGCCAGATTGATACGCTGTTTCTGACCTCCCGACAGTTCTTCAGGATAGCGTCCGGCAAACTCCTGCGGCAGTTCGACCATGTCCAGCAGTTCGCGGATGCGACGGCGTTTTTCATCTCCCTTAAGGCCAAGATAAAACTCCAGAGGCCGCCCGAGAATATTATCGATACGTTGGCGGGGATTAAGCGCCGTATCCGCCATCTGAAAAACAAACTGGATTTTCTGAAGCTCTTCACGTTTTCGCTGCTGAAGTGCAGGCTCAAGTTGCTCTCCATCCAGCAACACCTGTCCGTTGGCGGCGGGCAACAGACCCGCCATCACCCGGGCCAGCGTGGACTTGCCACAACCTGACTCCCCAATGATGCCGACGCTGTGGCCGCGCTCGATGGCAACATTGACATCACGCAGAACGGTAATCGCGGGCAGGCCGTTTTGGATCCGACCGTAACCTGCCAGAAGATCTTTTACCTCCAGTGCAGGCGCTTCGCGGCGGTGTTCGCCCGTCGTTTCGTCTCCCTGCCCTGCGGCGGGCGGTGGACGAACGGCATGCATCAGTCGGCGGGTGTAATCATGGCTTGGTGTTTCAACGACCTGCTCTGCGGTCCCATACTCCTGAATCTCGCCTGCGTACAACACGACGATATGATCCGCGATCTGTGCAACAACAGAAAGATCGTGGGTCACATAAATCGCTGCGGCGCCTTCTTGTTTAATCACCGACTTAAAGGCTTTGAGCACCTCGATCTGAGTTGTGACATCAAGAGCCGTGGTGGGTTCGTCCAACACCAGAAGATCCGGCTTGCCGCACAGAGCGGTTGCCGCCATGAGACGCTGTAATTGTCCGCCGGAGACCTGGTGGGGGTAACGCTTGCCCAGTCTGTCTGGATCCGGCAACTCCAACGCCCGATAGAGTGTCTCAGCCCGTGCATCAGCTTCTTCCTGTGTCAGGATACCGTGCAGGACACAGGTTTCTGTCACCTGCTCACCAATAGTCAATGCCGGATTGAAAGTCGCGGCGGCGCTTTGTGCAAGATAAGCAACGCGCTGACCTCGCAGGCCCCGCAACTGATCAGAATCCATACTGATAACGTCTTCCCCATGAAGACGGACCTCTCCGCCGGTGAACTCAAGCCCGGGCTTGGTGTAGCCCAGAGAAGAGAGCGCAATGGTTGTTTTGCCCGAGCCCGACTCCCCAATCAGCGCGACGACTTCACCGCGCGCGACCGTAAAACTGACTCCCTTGACGATCGGAGTCAGTTCATCATCGTCGTTACGCGCACTGATTCGAAGGTTATCGACTTCCAGCAGATCGCTCATGAGATCATTCTCTTGGCAAGCTTGCCGCCAGTGGCCGCGGAAATATCATCGACAATCATGTTTACCGAGATCGTGAGTGTCGCGATAGCAAGCGCCGGCATCAGCGGGGCCACCGAACCATAAACCAGCCCGGAAAGATTCTCTTTCACCATACTGCCCCAGTCGGACATCGGCGGCTGCACACCCAGGCCCAGAAAACTAAGAGACGAAATAAACAGAATCACCCAGACAAAACGCAGTCCAAAGTCTGTTGCCAGCGGCATCGCGATATTCGGCAACACTTCCCGTGTAATGATCCACCAAAGGCCCTCACCGCGCACCTTCGCCGCCTCAACGAAATCGCTGACCATCACTTCCTGACCCAGTGATCGCGCGATACGGAAAACACTCGCCGCATAAACAAAGCCGGCAATAAGAATCAGCCAGAAAATTCCAGGGCTATTAAGTGCCGCAATCAACACCAGAGCGAACATGATTGAGGGAATTGAAAGCATCGCGTCATTCACACGGCTGAGAGACATGTCCAACACTCTACTGCCCACCGCTGCCGCAATACCCAAGGTTACCCCAATGAGATAAGCCAAAATCGTTGCGAGAAACGAGATCCCAATCGTGGTCCGGGCACCAAAAAGAATTCGTGAAAGCGTATCCCGGCCCAAGTAGTCACTGCCCAGCCAGACGATGCTGCTGGGTGGCTGGAAATCCGTATCCGGATACATTTCGTCACTGCCCGGAACGATGAATAACTCTTCGTCCAGGATGTCTGCCTCATGGTAGGGGGCAATCGTCGGCCCAATCGCTACGATAATCGCCCAGAAAATCAGCACAGAGACACCGATCTTGCCCGGCCAGCTGAGTCTGATTTTTCGTTTGGGCGGCGCTGTCGGCAGTTCATCAAACTGCTTTGAGGCTGGGGTCTCCTGAGATGATTCAGACATGGTCGGGGCTTCCTTACTTGGGATGACGCAATCTGGGATTGGACAGAATCGAGGCGATATCTGCGATGAAGATCAGCACGATAAAGGTCGCACAGAAAATCATTGCACAGGCCTGCACCAATGGCATATCCCGCGTCTGGACCGCCTCAATCATGAGTTTCGCAAGCCCGGGGTACGCGAAAATCTGCTCAACCACGACGACCCCGCCCACCAGCCAGGCAAGGTTCAGGGCAATTACGTTAACGATCGGTCCAACCGCATTGAACAACGCGTGGCGGAGGATGATTCTTCTTCGCGGCACCCCTTTCAGAATCGCCATTTCGATATATGGCGAACTCATAACGTTGAGTACGGTCGCCCGGGTCATTCTGATGATCTGGGACGAAACCAGAATAACCAACGTCAATATTGGCATGGCCAAAGTCTTTAGCAATACCCAACCGGTCTCATCACCCCTAAGGTAAACAATCGACGGCAACCATCCCAGACCTACTGCAAAAATCAACACCAATGCGGTGGCGACCAGAAAATCCGGTACCGAAATCAGATTCAGCGTCGCAAAAGTGATTGAGCGGTCAAGCCGTGTTCCGGGGTGCATCGCTGCAATAAGTCCCAAAAATAGCGAAATCGGGATTGCAATAGCCCCTACGATCAAAGCCAGGCGTGTGGTGTTTTCAACACGCGGTCCCAGCATTTCCACGATGGGCGTACCGAGACCCGCTCCAAGACCCGCCTTGGAAATACCCAGGTCTCCCATCATGACGTTCTGCAGCCATACCCAGTATTGCTCGATTGGGTGCTTATCCAGTCCTAGCTTAGCCCGAAGCGCGGCTGTGCTCTCAGGCGTCGCCGTCTGGCCCAGAATAATCTGAGCCACATCGCCCGGCAGCAGATTCGTGCCGATAAAAATCAGTACGGACACGACCCACAGTGTCACCAAACTGATTCCAACCCGACCTAGGATCGCGCGCCAGAGCATAGGGAGTAATTATTAAAGTTAAATGAAGTACTTAAAAGAAGGGGTTCGCACGTCGCCGTGCGAACCCCCACCATACCGTCCAACAAAGAGCGGTTTAGGCCGACTTCCAGATATGCTCGGCCCAGCCGTTGCCACCAAACTGACCCAAGGGGCAGTTCGAGAAGCCCTGCACACTCGAATCATGCGCATCCATGATGTTGGTATGTGCCGGAATGATAATGCCACTTTCCGTTGACACCAGTTTCTGCATTTCACAATGCATCTCGTGTCGCTTGGCTGCATCAGTCTCTGCCAGAGAGTCCTTAAGCAGCATGCCCATACGATCGCTGTTCCAGTACGTGTCGTTCCAGTTGCCATTCGGCCCAAACTGAATCGCCATCATCGCGTTGGCCGTCGGACGCATATTCCACGTCACTACGTTCAGCGGCTCTTTCATCCATACCGCACCCCAGTATCCATCGGTCGGCACCCTCTTGAGCTTGAGGTTGAAGCCGATCTTCTTGAGGTTGGCCTGCATGAGGAGGCACGCGTCTTCGATAAATCCGATCACAGGCGCCACAAACAATTCGGCTTCCGAGTAGCCGGACTTGTTCAAGTGATATTTTGCTTTATCAGGGTCATACGGAATCTGCGGCAGCTCATGGCAATGATCCGCACCGTAGGCCACGTTAATCGGGTGATCGTTACCCACAGTGCCCTGGCCCTTAAGGAACTTGCGAACAATACGCTCGCGATCCTGGATGTAGCGAAGGCCCTGGACCAGATCATGATTGCTGCCTGGCTCGGTGTTCTTCAGGCAGCAGATACCGCCATAAAGGCCCGAAGGAATCGACAGCATCGATTTGCCGGCACTTTCTACCTTTTTAATGTGCTTCGCCTGAATGGCGGTAATCATGTCAACACTGCCCGCCAGCAACGCGTTCAAGCGCGCGTTCGGGTCCGTGATAGCGGTCATCTCGATGCCATCAAGCCACTGACCGGTGTCGCGCCAGTAGTTGTTGTTGCGTGAGTGAACGGATTTCACACCGGCCTGGAATGCATCCAAAGTGTAAGGACCAGTACCCGCGCCCCACTTGTCCATAGAATTCTTTTTGACGATCTTGGCCTGCGGCTGCGTCAACTTGAAGGGCATATCCGCATCGGGTGACGACAGCGAGAGCTTTACCGTGTATTTATCAACTTGCTTCCATTCGACAACACTTGAGAAGAAGGATTTGATCGAGGAGGGTGAGCCCGCTTCGATATGGCGGTTCATACTGTAGACCACGTCCGCCGCCGTCAGTTCGCCGCCGTTGTGAAATGACACACCCTTGCGAATCTTGAAAGTGTATTCGGTAGCGTTACTGTTTACTGACCACTCTTCGGCCAGTTCCGGATGCAGGCTCATGTCGTCCCAGACCTGGATGAGCCCGTTGTACATTGCGTTTGCACGCGAATAATCGATCGTGGACGTTCCCAGAATCGGATCCAGTGTATCGTCAGGGCCGTGCAAGTTGGATGCGAACACCACCGACCCACCACGGGTCGGGCTCGCCGCCATCGCGCTCGCTGATGTCAGCAAACCGCCTGCTGTCGTTGCCGTGATACCGAGCGCGCCCATGGCGGCCAGGAACTCACGACGGTTAACGTGACCGTCACGATACATCTGTTGAAACGTTTTTACTTCTTTCATCTATTTCACTCCTGTGATGATTAATTGACCCTG
>WTHR01000025.1 GCA_011523045.1 Gammaproteobacteria bacterium
CGATGACGTCAACGGGCGATATCTCACCATAGCGAAGCCGCCGACCGAGCTCAGTGGCGGAGCATCGGAATAGTTCATTGCCGGTCTTCTGCACAGGGACGTGCCTTGTTATCCAAATATCGTCAAGTAAGTTACCACGGTGAGATCAGACCCATCATTTGTTTTCCTGCAGGCTGTAACTAAACGGATCCAAGTCTGCGTCGTAATCTGCGGTTTTTAGGAACACGGCCGGACTAAACGAGCCATCGGGACTCCGTCCATCTTTCCAGCCATAAATAAGGTAATGAGAGATGGGGTAGAACATTGAGCCGGCTACGTCTGGATTTTTTGATCGATATTCGACGGGATCAAAATAAGGACTTGAAGGGATATCCCGCTTGATTCCTTCAAGTAAAAAATGCCTCAATGGAGGGCCATCGACCGAGATTCCATTTTTTTGGCATTGGCTGACATAGAAATCTGGATCAAATAACGGATGAGTGGAGAGACCTTGATGCCATCCCACTGTCAGGTAGTGTCCAACAATTTCGCCAACGTGTTGTTCCTTGCACTGTCTTTCGTAATACCAACGACTAATCAGAGGATGCGGCGTAATTCCCTGCTTCTTGCCTGATCTTAAGTACCAAGCTACGGGATCACGTTCATAGAGCCTCAGTTTCGGTAGTTGCTCATATATCCACTCCGGCAGAAAAAACGGGAGCGAAACAGTCCCAAAAGGCCAACTTCTTGCGTGATCGGCAGCTGTTTGCCACCTTTGAGTCAGATTTCTAGGAGAACGGGTCAGGCCGGTTGCTATGAAATTACTCGTCAAGACTCTCAGTCGGTCGAGGCGGTGGACCGCCTTGGATGCGCGATATGATGGAAACTCCGGCATCGGATTCTGCCGGTTGAACTGCTGCAGGCGATTCCTAGGAAGACTATTTTCAGAATATCTAACAAGTTGATGATAAAAATCAACGACATCCGGGTGGATAGCTTCTTGAGAAGTCAAGCGCGACGAAGTGTGCACAGAAGGATCGAATCCAACCAATCGCTCCAGCTCATCCCCAGAGGTCTCAGTTCTAAGCCCCGTGTACGAGCAAAGTCGTTGCATCTGCTTTTCTGGTGCTGTTTTCCAAGATGTGTGGTCGAAAAATACGGGCCCAGTATCGCCGAACCCCTCAATGATCGCCGAGTTATACCTTCTCCAAAGAAGCTGACTTCGCCAAATGTTCATCCCAACAGTAAATTGATCTCTACGAACGAGGGATCTTGCGACTGCCGCCGGATGTCTCAAAGCAAACACAAACACGATCTCTAAATCAATTTTGCGACAGACATCATGCCAAAATGGCAATAGGAGAGAAATTCTCGGATCCTTGATCGCGATACACGGGCGGCCTTCCGAGAGGTAGTCATTGAGGAGAGCTTCTACCTTTTTTGATGCGCTAAGAGTGGATGGGTGAGAGATCCACCCTCCTGGCAAAGGCTGATGACCATTGCGACCTGACCAGGTGCGTCCAAGATCAACCAGAAGTTGATCATGGATTGAAGTTATTGGGATATTTTCCAGATACCCGGCCGGATTGAATTCGTCACTTTCAATCAGAGGTCCCGGAAAGAATGCTCCCAGGCGGGATAGTATTCGACTTAGGAAAGACGTTCCACTGCGATGCATTCCTGAGACGACGATAAGTTTGGTACGGGTAGTCATTGGGCAATCAACGCGAACATAAATCAAAGAAGAAAATCTGGTTTTTCATTAGGCACGTTTAACTGGAGTTAGGATCTTTTATTCGTGTGATTCTGTGGGGTTGGAGTTAAAGTAACGTTGCCAACATCTGAGAGTCTATTCGGTAACCTCAATTAAGTGAAAGCGTGAGTCGGATAGCGGTTAAACTCCGTAGGGTCTCTTCTTAATTATGTCGCCCAACATCTCCAGTGCTTCGTCGCTAAAGTTATTGCCTTTATAGTTAACCTCTGTTCGGATTGAGGTAGCGGGCAGGCCTTTGTTGTATGACGTCAGTTTTTCGTTGGACGCTGGCGGGGCGCCTCGTTGGG
>WTHR01000049.1:0-4601 GCA_011523045.1 Gammaproteobacteria bacterium
CATGAATCACTGCCTGACTCATTCGCTCGCCGACTTGAATTCGTTTTAGTGCCATTGGTTTGTGCTCCTAGATTCAAAAATGAAATGATGCCCGAAGTTTACGTGAACTCATTACAGAAAAACGGTACTTACCTCAGGTGAAATCGGGATTGCCCATGTCGGCATTGGTATCCCCTCTTAGCCCGGAAGATAGCCCGCGAGCTCTTTTTCGACACCTTTTGGGTCGGCCTTGAGGCCCTCGCGCAGTCCGCTCGCCATCTCCCCAGGGAAGAGTTCCTCTTGACCCTCGACAATGCCGTTCAGTACTGCTTTTGCCACCTCGGCGGCGGGCATCTTTGGCGGCGGAAAGTCTCGGCTCATATCCGTATCCACCGCGCCTGGCATCACGGCAATCACTAAAGTATTGCTGGCGTCGAGTTCGGCGCGTACCCCTTCCGTCAGTCTCAGCGTCGCCGCCTTGGAGGCGCACAGAGAGCCCATCAGGGGAAGCGCCACGTGGGAGAGAATGGAGAGCATATTGACAATACAGCCGCCGCCGTTATTTTTTAGCACAGGGGCAAAGGCTCGGCACATCCTCAAGGTGCCGAAGTAGTTGGTCTCCATCTCAAGGCGGGCACCGTCAATCCCTTCGGCTGCCAGTAGCCCCGACATCCGGTTGACACCCGCGTTATTGATCAGCAATTCGATATCCTGACATTGCTCAGCGGTCTCAAGCGTCGCCGTGTCGTCGGTGATATCCAGCGGGAGCGTTTCGACGACCCCCGGGTATGATTTTTCAAGATCTTCAATATCTGTCAGGTTTCTTGCAGTCGCATAAACTTTTTTTGCGCCACGCTTGACGAGTGCATGTACCAGTTCACGACCGATTCCCCTACTGGTCCCGGTGACCAGTGCCGTTGTTCCCTCTATATTCATAGCCTTCACCCTGTTTCCTGTTTCGTTTTCGTCAATAACATCCTCAAGCCAATCGCTATCAGGTTCTGGAAGCGGTACCGCCTGGATTAATGACCGAGTGTACCGCCGCTGTGGACGCGAGAACATCCGGGAGACGGGTCCGGATTCGACCTGTCTGCCATCCAGCAGAACAATCACTTCATCACAGATACTGCGCACGACCGACAGATCGTGACTGATAAAAATGACACACAAACCCAATTGCTGACGTAGTTCGTCCAGCAGGTTGAGTACCTGTGCTTGACTCGACATATCCAAGCCCGAGACGATTTCATCAGCGACAATTAGGGAAGGCCGAATGGAGATAGCTCTCGCAATACATACTCGCTGTAGTTGACCGCCGCTGAGTTCTCGGGGGTACCGCTTTCCCAGCGCAGGATCGAGTCCCACCTGCCGCAGCAGTTCGCAAGCCTGCTCTCGCACCTCGTTGTTGTTGGTTGTCTTGGCGTAGGTCAGCAGCGGCTGTGACACTGCATCGTCAATCCTCCTCCTCGGATTCAATGCGGCCCGTGGTTCCTGAAAGATCATTTGCAGTCGGTTGCGGATAGGACGCAATGCTGCTTCATCCAGGCAAGTGATATCCCGCCCTTCAAACAGGAGTTTTCCTGAAGTCGGTTTGAGCAGTCGGACCAAGGCGCGCCCCAATGTGGTTTTACCCGAACCCGATTCACCCACAATGCCAAGACACTGACCTTTGTGTGCGCGCAGATCAATGTCTCTGAGGATCGGCACCATCGGCGCAGGCTGAAACCACCGCTTTGCCGCGACATTCGGTAAAGCGACTCCCAGCTTTTTGGCCAGGATGACTTCAGACTTGCCGTTGCTGATCATATTTGCGGGCTTCATCTATTAATTGGCTTTGGAGGTCTTCTGCCACAGGGCTCAACTTCTCACGCGGCTGGTCGTATCTTGGAATGGCCTTGAGCAGAGATCGGGTGTAGGGGTGAGAGGGCGAATGAAATACCTCGGAAACCAGACCCTGCTCGAGAATCATTCCGCTATGCATAAGACTCACCTTGTCACAGAGCTTCGCAACAACGCCCAGGTCGTGGGTGACGAAGAGAATCGTCGTGTTTCTCTCCTTCTGCAGATCACGAATCAGGCGCAGCACGCGTCTTTGTACCGACACATCCAGAGCAGTGGTGGGTTCGTCTGCAATGATGATTCCTGGTTCAGAGCTGAAAGCCATGGCAATCAGTACTCGCTGACGCATCCCGCCCGAGAGATGGTGCGGATACTGCTTAAGCACTTCTTTGGGCTTTTTGATTCTCACCTCAGCGAGGAGTGCTTCGGCACGTTCTTGTAGCGCCCTAGGTGGGCCAGTGTGCGCCAGCTTAAGAATTTCAACCATCTGTTTGCCAATCTTTTTGACCGGGTTAAGAGAGGTCATGGGGTCCTGCGGAATCAAGCTGATCCCCGAGCGCCCTCGGTCGCTAAAGATCCGGCCACCTGATTTGATTGGCGATCCGGTCGTGGCGTAGTCCACGTGCCCAGCTGTGACCACAGCGTTGGGCGGCAGAATATCGAGGATGACACGGCCCAACATGGTCTTTCCGGCGCCCGATTCGCCGACGAGTCCATGTACCTCTCCTTGCGGCAGATTGAGGTTGATCCCGCGCAGCACCGGCACCAGCTTCTCACCGGTACGTATCGCCAGATGCAGATCTCGGACAGTGAGCATCTTCTTCACTGACGTGTCTCCGGATCGATCACTTCCTTGATTCCGTCACCCAGAGCATTGAGACCCAGCACGGCCAGAACGACGCAGGCGACCGACAGACCGAGAAGCCAGGGGACTTGATGGATGTACTGTCTGCCTTCCTGAATGAGATTGCCCCAGGTAGGGGTATCAGAAGCCACACTGAGTCCGACGAAACTGAGGATGGTCTCAACCACGATGGCGATACCCATCTCCAAGGTCAACAGCACAATCAGCAACGGGATGAGATTTGGAAAAATCTCCTGAAAAAGGATGCGGACTCGGGGCAGTCCGATTGTGATGGCGGAAGCAACATAGTCGCGTTCCTTCTGCACCATCGTCTCTGCCCGGATCACTCTGCAAAACCGTGTCCAGTCAATGATTACGATAGCAATGATCACGGCGTGCAGACCTGCGCCGATCACGGCCACCAGCACAATGGACAGCAGCACTGCTGGAAAAGACATCCAGATATCGACGGCACGGGAAATCAGCATATCCGTCTTGCCTCCATAGAAGCCTGCCAACATACCCAAAACGGTACCCAACAGTGCCGCCAGAGCGGCAGCCACTAATGCCACAATTAGTGCGGTGCGTGCGCCATAGATCAGACGTGACGCGATGTCTCTGCCAAGGTTGTCGGTGCCAAGCAAGAACACGGGGTCGCCGTTAGCCTGCCAAGAGGGAGGTAGAAAAGAGGACAGCAAGTCTTGCTCAAGCGGGTCATGCGGGCTGAGCCATGGCGCGAACACGGCGGCCAGAAGCATCAGCCCCAAGACAATCAATCCGAACACCGCCCGAGGCTCGTGCAGTATGCGGTACGTCAGGGGGAGGTCTGGTCTACCGTCAGGCATGCCGAAGCCTTGGATCGATCAGGGTAATACAGATATCAATAAACAGGTTGACCAGAATAAAGAGCACGGCAAAAGTCAGTACCAGTCCCTGAATCAGTGGCAGGTCCCGGTTGATCACTGCGTCAATTGCCATGTTGCCGATCCCCGGGTAACCGAAAATACGTTCAACCAGTACGGTGCCTCCGATGAGGAAGGTAAACTGTACGCCACTGAGCGCAGTCGCCGGCACTAGGGCATTGCGCAGCGCCTCCCGGTAGATGATCCTCAAGCGTCCAAATCCGCGTGTTCGGGCAAGTGTGATGTACTCGCGATTCATTTCTGCATTCAGGCAGGACTTCAGCACTCTTGCTGTAATTGCCATCAGGGGAAGAGCCAGCGACACCGCCGGCAGAACCATGTGATAGAGCACTGAGCGGGTTACTTCAAAACGGCCGCGCAACAGGCTTTCTATCAGATAGAAGTTCGTCCAACTGTCGAAAGAGATGGTCAGATCCATGCGTCCGAAGATCGGCATCACTGGAATAGCGACGCCCAGTATCAGGATTAAAGATAAGGCCCAGAGAAAGTCGGGGATGGCAACGATGACGCCGATAAAGCTGTCTATGAGCTGTTCCGGCCAGCGATCCCGCCAGTAGACGCCCTTCAGAGCGAGAATCAGTGCGAATCCCACAGCAATACACATTGCAATGGCAACGAGTTCGACGGTTACTGGCAGCCTTCCGGCGATCAACTCACCGACATCCTGGCGCAAACTGATGGATGTTCCGAAATCTCCGGTAAAGAGTTGACCCAGATAAATAATGAACTGATCGACGATAGACTGGTCAAGCCCGTAGTGTGCTCTCAGTTGAGCAATGTCTGCTTCGGTAGCCCCGGGGCCGGTCATCATGGCGATGGGATCACCCGGAACAACGCGAAGTAGCACGAAAGTGATAGTGACTGCACCGAGCAATGTCGGCAGAGCCAACAACAGGCGGTTGATCAGGTACCAGTGACTCATCAGAACAGAGCAGCCTTAGCAGCTGCAGAATGCGAAAAGTCCCGAGCTCCTGGAGCAGACAACGCTGCCAGGAACCCAGGACCTGACCGGCCGA
>WTHR01000049.1:4611-7671 GCA_011523045.1 Gammaproteobacteria bacterium
AGGACGTAGTTCGCGACGTGCGGAGTGAAGTCTAGATTCGAGCGGTGAATAACCGGCTGAACCTGTTGATACAGCGGCAGAACATATGCGTTCTCGGCGATGTACTTGTCCACTGCCTTCCAGCCGGCGATGCGTTTGGCCTCGTCTTTCTCTCCCCACAGGGGGCCGATCATAGCGTCCAGATCGTCGGTGTCCCAGGTCGAGTGCGGGCTAGGGCCAAACATCGCGAAGCCGGTAGAGTCATTCGGATCACCGATTGAGTCCCCCCAGTTGTAGAACGCCGCTGGTGCCAGAGTATCCGTTGCCCGCAGCTCGTAGTGCTTGGCGACCTCATACACTTCGATTTCCGCCTCAATGCCGACTTTGCGCCACATCGCTACGACGGCCTGGATAACCTCATAGTCCTTGGGCAGGTAACCCCGGGTGGTCTGAATGGTGAAGCGCACCGGGTTATCTTTTGAGTAGCCGGACTTGGCGAGGAGCGAGCGTGCCAAATCCGGGTTGTATTCCACCGTCGTGGTGGGGTCAAAGGCCGCGTACTCAGGGGCCTGCAGGGTATGCAGCGGGACGCCATAGCCGCGCAGGAGTCGGTCAACAATGGCCTCTTTATTCACCGCGTGCACAGCCGCCTTTCGCACGTTCGCATCTTCCATGGGGCCGGTGTCGTTGAAAAATATCATCGCAATATCAGACACCGGTGTGGTCACACCCGTGAGGCCGGACTTTCCTTTGAGACGGTCGTACTCCTCAAAGGGAATTGCAAGGGTAATGTCGGAAGCACCGCTTTCCACTTCAGCGACACGGCTCGTGGCATCGGTGACGAACTTGAAGATCACATTACGAAATGCCGGCTGGCCGCCCCAGTAATTGTCATAGGCTTCCATGCGGACAAAGGAACCGCGGACAAATTCCACGACCCGGTACGGTCCGGAACCCATAGGGGCTTTTTCAAACCCTTCTGCGCCGACTTCCTCAAAGTAGTGCGGCGGCAGGATGTACCCCGTTAGGAACGCCATCCATTTGAAGAAGTCGGCCACGTAAGCATTGACGTCCCCCGTCACTTCGTTTCCGTTGGCCTTGAGGTTGCCCACTGAGCCCCATATCAGGCCGCCTACCGGGTTACCGCTCTCCGGATTGGCGGCCCGGTTAAGGTTCCAGACAATGTCTTCACCGGTGATTGGCTTTCCATCCTGCCAGGTGGCTCCGTCCCGGACTTTCATATGCACACGGGTCTTGTCTGCGTTCCAGCCCCACTCGGTCAGCACACCGGGTTTGAATGAAAGATCGGGGTTCTGATCAATATACTGATCGAAGACCGATTTCCATATACTCTGGAGTCCCGGGTTAACCGATGACAGCCCGGTCGTTGGATCCCAGCTCGGCAGTGAGACGTTGTAGGCGATGGTCAGAGTATCGCCTGCGGCCTGAACACTGCTCGGCTTGAGTGCCATCGGCAGTGCTCCGGCTAATGAGGCAGTTCCTGCAACCTGCAGGAACGATCGTCGATTCATGGTCATGTTCTTCTTCCTCCTGGTGTGACGCACTTCTGGGAGCGCTTGGGTAGATATTCGCGTTGTCGAGTGAAAAGAGTGTTACCTGTCTGCTAGACAGAACTGCATTAAATAGGTTTACCTTCGCTTGAGGACCATGCCCCCATGAGCTCATTTGAGGGCAGGGATTCATCCTGAAGCTTCCTGGCGCTCTCACCACCTGCAACAGGCAGTCCTTCGGACTCGAGTTTGCCTATCTGGACCAGCACCGAGGCCTGGTCCCAGTAGATGTGTTCGTTGTAGAGCTTGTCCCCGCGAAAACATACGATGGCCACTAGTGGCACTTCGACATAACGTCCGGTCGGTTCAATACCCGGAAGCATCCAGTCAATTTCGCTTGTGTGCGTAAAGCAAAAGATCATCTCATCCACTATTCGGTCGGCCCCTACAGTGCGTGATATCGGGATCAGCTTGGTATCTTCGGGGTTGTTGTTGACGAAGTGATACTTGTAAAAACGCTTCAACTGGTCATGGCCAACGCCGCCCGTCAGGGTGGGGATGTGATTAACATAGGGTGAGGCCACCATCGTTGCCATCGTAGCGTCTACATCACGGGTGGCGAACTCGTGATAGCAGTGCGCATCCCACAGTTCGCTGAGATTAAAGTGAGGTCCGAGGGCGCGGCGAAAACATGCCATTGAGCGTGAATGCGCCATCATCGCTGAAGGTTTGTGATAAGAGTCTCTTCCGGGCGTATTGAAGGCGTGATCTGTGCCGGGGTAGGTATAGATTTCAACCTCGGCGCGCCCCGAAAACTTGTCACTGATCTGATCGCGGGCTTCCCCTGGTACAAACTGATCAAGTTCTGCAAAGTGCATCACCATCGGGCAGGTGATCTGGTCAGCGAGATCAAGGTCTGCCTCGATCCCGACACCGTAATAACAGACCGCTGCATCGATGCCGCAGTGGGCGGCAGCGAGGTAACTGAGTTTGCCTCCTAGACAAAAGCCTACGGCGCCGACTTTTCCCTTACAGGCATCGTGCGCCTGCAAGGCTGATGTCGCCGCCTGCATATCCTCGATAGCCTTGGCGATATCAAACTCTTGATAGAAACCAAAGGCCTTTTGGAATTCTTCCTCGCTGTATCCGAGTTCAACTCCGGGCTCCATGCGCCAGAAGAGATCCGGTGCCAGAACGGTATATCCCTCTTCGGCGTAGTAGTCTGCGACGTCACGAATGTGCCAGTTGATTCCGAAGATTTCCTGCAAAAGCAGGATGCCCGGCCCTGAGCCGGTTTCCGGCGTTGCTAGGTAGCCCTTGAATTGACCCGAGCCGTCTGCTGCGGTGATGTCGATATACTTGCCTGCCATTCTCTTATCCTATGACCTAATCAATTGCCCAAAAGTCATACTTATCATACATTAGTTGCCGTCTCCTGATAAAGCGAGTCAACAAATTGCACATTCTTTTCCTAGCGGTTGACCCCCGTTTATGCGAGGCATCGAGATGACTCGTATATGCGTCTTTTGTGGATCCAGTAATGGTGATCTCGAGGCTTATGCTGAGGGTG
>WTHR01000064.1 GCA_011523045.1 Gammaproteobacteria bacterium
GAATAGATCTGAGTAGACCGAGACAGTAGACCGAGACAGTAGACCGAGACAGTAGACCGAGACAGTAGACCTAGACAGTAGACATAGAGAGCAGATTTATAACGGTTTAAAAGATTCGAAAAGATCAGTTGGACGCGGCCAGCCAAACCAGGATGTCCGCAACTCATACTCATAAACAAAAGGGGAGCCTAGCGGCGTTTGGACCCGACGGAGTAAACGATGGCAAAGAAGATTGAGGCTTATATTAAGCTGCAGGTGCCCGCAGGCGGCGCCAAACCCAGCCCACCGGTCGGCCCCGCGCTTGGGCAGCATGGACTGAACATCATGGAGTTCTGCAAGGCATTTAATGCCGATACCCAGGATGTTGAGCCGGGTCTTCCGATCCCGGTCGTGATAACAGTCTACTCCGACAAAAGTTTCACCTATATCAAGAAAACGCCCCCGGCTTCTATTTTGCTGAAAAAGGCGGCCGGCCTGGAAAAAGGCAGTGGGGAGCCGAACAAGAACAAGGTGGGCAAGGTAGGTCGCGCAGAGCTCGAGGAGATCGCCAAGGTCAAGATGCCCGATCTCAGCGCTTACGACATGGATCAGGCAGTGAAGATTATCGCCGGCAGCGCCCGCAGCATGGGCATCGAAACGGAGGGTGTCTGATGAGCACACGTGGAAAACGATATCGACAGGCATCCGAGGGGCTGTCCCCGGATAATTTCTACCCAATTGATGACGCGCTGAAATTGGTGAAGCAGTCTGCTTCTGCAAAATTTGATGAGACGGTCGATGTCAGCATCAACTTGGGCGTCGACGCGAAGAAATCAGACCAGAATGTCCGCGGCGCTACGGTATTGCCTAAAGGGACCGGCAAGACAGTGCGCGTAGCGGTTTTTGCCGACGGCGACGACGTTGAAGCTGCACAGGCCGCGGGCGCAGATATCGTCGGACTCGATGATCTTGCTGAGACGATTCAGGGTGGAACCATTGACTTTGATGTTTGCATCGCAACCCCAAGCACCATGCGGGTGGTTGGCAAGCTCGGCCAGGTGCTGGGCCCGCGTGGATTGATGCCAAACCCCAAGGTAGGAACGGTGACGCAGGACGTTTCCAAGGCCGTGACCAATGCCAAGGCAGGTCAGGTCCAGTTTCGTATTGACAAGGCCGGGGTAATCCATTGCCCGATCGGAAAAGCCTCCTTTGACGAGGCGGCCCTGAAGGAGAACTTGTTGGCGCTGCTGGATGCTCTAACCAAGGCAAAGCCCTCCGCATCCAAAGGCCAGTACCTAAAGCGCTTGACTCTGTCGACCACGATGGGTCCGGGGGTGAAGGTAGATCGCGCGTCGGTGGCTGGGTGAGCCCGCGAGTTCCGGAAAGTTAATCGTCATTCAAGCGCTAACCGCGCAAGCAGAAAGCAGAAAGCAAAAAGCAAAAAGCAAAAAGCAGGAAGACAGTCACTGTTATTCAGTTTGAGGGGCCGCAACATCTGAGCCATTGTTATCAGAGGTTGCAGGTCCGTCGAAGACCGTAGGCGCGTGAGCGGAGTTGTTGACCGCGATCGCTTAATGGCAAAGCCGGCCTGCGTAGGCGGTGCCCCCGATCCGGGATTTTTACCGGTCAGGACACCAGGGTGTAACGAGCAAGGAGTAGTGCTATATGAGCCTTAGTATCGATCAGAAAAAGACTGTGGTCACAGAGGTCACGCAGATGCTATCTGCGGCCCAGGCTGCGGTGCTGGCCGAGTATCGAGGGCTCACCGTCGCACAGATTACCGAGCTTAGGACGGAAGCCCGCAACCTGGGGGTGGATGTGCGTGTCGTCAAAAACACGCTCGCCCGCCGCTGTGTAGCGGATTCAGATTTTGAGTGTCTGACAGATCATTTCACCGGTCCGCTGATGATTTCCTCTTCGGAGGATCCCGTTGCGGTGGCGAAACTGGTTTCGAAGTTTGCGAAAGACAATGAAGAACTGAAGATCACGATAGGCGCGATGAACGGCGACCTGTTGGATGTCTCAGCAATTCAGGCATTGGCCAAGTTGCCCGGACGCGAGGAACTACTCGCGACATTGGTGGGTACGATGGCAGCGCCGATGACCAAACTTGTCCAGACCTTAAACGAAGTCCCCTCGAAATTTGTGCGCACGCTGGCGGCTGTCAGAGACAGCCGGCCTGATGAGCAGGCAGCGTGAAGCGCGGTTGAGCGCTCAAGGTAAGAAAATCTCAATTTAAGGAGAGAAAGCAATGAATCGCGAAGAAGTCTTGAATGCGGTAGCAGAGATGTCCGTTCTCGAACTGTCCGAGTTGATCAAGGATATGGAAGAGAAATTCGGTGTGTCCGCGTCAGCGGCAGTTGCAGTCGCCGCGCCGGCTGCAGGCGGCGCTGGTGGAGACGCTGCGGGCGGGGAAGAGAAGTCTGAGTTTGATGTTGTGCTGAGCTCTTTTGGAGACAAGAAAGTCGGCGTCATTAAGGCGGTCCGTGGTATCACGGGTCTGGGCCTTAAGGAAGCCAAAGATCTTGTCGAGTCCGCTCCGTCGGCCGTTAAAGAGGGAGTCAGCAAAGACGAAGCTGAGGAAATCAAGAAGCAACTGGAAGAAGCCGGCGGATCTGTTGAGGTTAAGTGATTGCCGGAACTCTCCCCGCGCAAACCGCGCGGGCGGTTCGCTGTCTTGGAAATGCACGTACCGGTCGTATTCGCTCGGTACGTGCATAACCCTGTTTTGTCGCGTTTTGTGCACTCGCCATGCGGTAGCGTAGCGGGCCAGCACTAGGCGTTATTTTCTAACTGTTCTGAGAGGTCTTCATGGCTTATACCTTTACCGAGAAAAAACGGATTCGTAAGAGTTTCAGTACCCGGTCAGCTGCTGATCAGGTGCCTAATCTGCTGGATATCCAGAAGGCCTCCTACAAAAAATTGCTCCAGGCAGAAATTGAGCCCCTTCAGCGTATCGACGAAGGGCTGCAGGCAGCTTTCAAATCGGTGTTTCCGATTGAGAGCTACAACGGTGCCGCCTCACTCGATTTTGTCAGTTACACACTTGGAACGCCGGTATTCGACGTGCGTGAATGTCAACAGCGCGGCATGGTGTACTCCGCCCCGTTGTTTGCGACTTTGCGCCTGATCATTTTTGATAAAAGCGAGTCAGGCGGCGCGAAGATCCTGCGCGACATCAAGGAGCAGGAAGTCTACATGGGCGAGATGCCCCTGATGACTGAAAACGGCACGTTCGTGATTAACGGTACCGAGCGGGTCATCGTGTCACAGTTGCACCGGTCTCCGGGCGTGTTTTTTGATCACGACAAGGGTAAAACCCACTCATCCGGAAAGCTGCTCTTCAATGCCCGGGTGATTCCGTACCGCGGGTCGTGGCTGGATTTTGAGTTTGATCAAAAAGATCTCTTGTTTGTCCGAATTGACCGTCGCCGCAAACTGCCGGCGACTATTGTGCTCAAAGCCCTGGATTACTCCACAGAAGAAATCCTGAGCCTGTTCTTCGAAAACGACCGCGTCACATTGCTCCCGGAGTCGGCAGAGGTCGATCTGGTCGCTGAGAGACTGCGAGGCCAGGAGCTTGATTTTGACCTTAAGTCTGCTACCGGTAAGGTCATTGTCGAGGCAGAAAAGCGCATCACGGCGCGCCATATTCGCGAGCTGGAGGGCGCCGGGATCAAATCCCTGGCGGTTCCTGACAGTTACATACTGGGTCGGGCGCTCTCCCGGGACCTCGTGGATCTGGAAACTGGAGAAGTACTGGCCAGCGCCAACGATGAAGTCACACCGGAACTGCTGGCCAAATTCCGTGAGATCGGTGTTGAGGCGTTTGAGACGATTTATACCAATGACCTCGACCGGGGTCCCTACATCTCAGATACGTTGCGTACCGATGCCACGAGGACCGCACTCGAGGCGCAGGTCGAAATTTACCGGATGATGCGTCCCGGTGAGCCGCCGACAAAAGACGCGGCAGAACAGCTTTTCAGAAACCTGTTTTTCACAATCGATCGCTACGACCTCTCCGCTGTTGGCCGGATGAAACTCAATCGCCGTTTAGGCCGAACGAGCGACGAGGGCCCGGGCATTCTGAGCCAGCAGGACATCATTGATGTCATGCGTACGCTGGTAGAACTCAAAAACGGAAACGGCGGCACCGACGATATCGACAACCTCGGAAACCGTCGGGTGCGTTCCGTAGGGGAACTTGTGGAAAACCAGTTCCGCATCGGCCTGGTTCGTGTCGAGCGTGCGGTGAAAGAACGACTCTCCATGGCCGAGTCAGAGAACCTGACTCCCCAGGATCTCATCAACGCCAAACCCGTGTCAGCGGTAATCAAAGAATTTTTCGGGTCGAGTCAGTTATCCCAGTTCATGGATCAGACCAATCCTCTATCAGAGGTAACCCACAAACGCAGGGTCTCGGCATTAGGCCCTGGCGGACTGACCCGTGAGAGAGCCGGCTTTGAAGTACGAGACGTGCATCCCACCCATTACGGTCGGGTGTGCCCAATCGAAACGCCGGAAGGCCCCAACATCGGGCTGATCAACTCACTGGCAATTTTTGCCCGGACAAATGAGTATGGCTTCCTTGAGACTCCGTACCGTAAGGTGGTCGATCGCAAAGTCACCGATGAGGCGGTTTACCTGTCTGCTATCGAAGAGGGTGAGTACGTCATCGCCCAGGCCAATGCGCGGGTCAACGATAAAGGCGAACTGGCAGATGAACTGATATCGTGCCGTTTTCGCAACGAATTCACCTTGTCGACTCCTGAGAACGTGCAGTTTATGGATGTCGCACCATCGCAGATCGTCTCCGTCGCAGCTGCTTTGATCCCGTTTCTGGAGCATGATGATGCCAACCGCGCCCTGATGGGATCCAATATGCAACGCCAGGCGGTCCCGACCCTTCGCAGCGAAAAGCCGCTGGTCGGAACAGGTATCGAGCGTAAGGTGGCGTCAGATTCGGGTGTGGTCGTTGTTGCCTCTCGCAGCGGCGTGGTGAACGCGGTGGATGCTTCGCGTATCGTGGTCAAGGTCAGCGACAAAGAGGTCGAGCCCGGAGACGCCGGTGTCGATATCTACAATCTGGTCAAGTACACCCGCTCCAACCAGAACACCACGATCAACCAACGCCCCCTGGTTTCCGTGGGCGATGAGATCGCCGCGGGGGACGTGCTGGCGGATGGTCCCTCCACTGATTTGGGTGAGCTTGCATTGGGACGCAATATTCTGGTCGCGTTCATGCCCTGGAACGGCTACAACTTCGAGGACTCGATCCTGATCTCGGAGCGCCTTGTTCAGGACGACGTCTATACCTCAATCCACATTGAGGAACTTACCTGCACGGCTCGGGATACCAAACTTGGGTCTGACGATGTCACACGTGATATTCCCAACGTCAGCGAGTCGGCTTTGGCGAGACTCGATGAATCCGGAATTGTCTACATCGGCGCCGAGGTGAACCCGGGCGATATTCTGGTGGGTAAGGTGACGCCAAAGGGTGAGACGCAGTTAACCCCGGAAGAAAAGCTGCTGCGCGCGATTTTTGGCGAAAAAGCCTCTGATGTTAAGGACACTTCCCTGCGGATGCCGTCCGGCATGTCGGGTACTGTGATTGATGTCCAGGTCTTCACCCGTGATGGTGTTGAAAAAGACGCGCGGGCGCTCTCTATTGAGGCATCCGAACTGGATCGTATCAAGAAAGATCTTCAGGACCAGTATCAGATCGTTGAAGATGATACTTACGACCGGATCGAGCGCCTGCTGGCAGGTAAAGTCGCCGAAGGCGGCCCGGGAGATCTGAAGGCCGGTGACAAAATCACCAGGCCTTATCTGCAGGCCTTGCCTCGGGACAAGTGGTTTGAAGTACGGTTGCGTGACGAAGATGCCAACACCACTCTTGAGCAGATTCGTGCTCAGCTTGCCGCGCAGTCAAAGCGGTTTGATGACCTCTATGACGAAAAACGCGGAAAGCTCGAGGCAGGAGATGATCTGCAGGCGGGTGTACTCAAGATGGTCAAAGTGTTTGTCGCCGTTAAACGCCGTCTGCAGCCCGGAGACAAAATGGCCGGGCGCCACGGCAATAAAGGCGTTATCTCGAGGATTGTCCCGATCGAAGATATGCCGTACATGGAAGATGGCACTACGGTAGATATCGTTTTGAACCCTCTTGGTGTGCCTTCCCGAATGAATGTTGGGCAGGTGCTCGAATGTCACCTTGGATGGGCCGCCAGTCACCTGGGCCGTCAGATTAGCGAAATGCTTGACTCAGGCGCGGACAGCGCAAAGTTGCGCAAACAGCTTGGGAAGATCTATGGCACCGGACGTCACCACGAAGATATGGACGCTCTATCCGATGAAGAAGTTACGGAACTTGCGAACAATCTCCGCGGTGGTGTCCCGATCGCTACGCCAGTCTTTGACGGGGCGAACGAAGCCGAGATCAAGGAATGGCTCAAGATTGCCGAACTTCCTTCAAGCGGCCAGGCCAGGCTGATCGACGGAAGAACAGGAGAGCCTTTCGATAGGGAAGTCACAGTGGGCTACATGTACATGCTGAAGCTCAACCACCTGGTCGACGACAAAATGCACGCGCGGTCCACAGGTCCCTACAGTCTCATCACCCAGCAGCCGCTCGGGGGCAAGGCCCAGTTCGGCGGCCAGCGTTTTGGAGAGATGGAGGTCTGGGCGCTGGAAGCCTACGGCGCGTCCTACACCCTTCAGGAAATGCTGACGGTCAAGTCGGATGACGTAGGTGGCCGGACGAAGATGTATGAAAACCTCGTTCGTGGAGACCACCGAATGGAAGCATCGGTACCGGAGTCATTCAATGTGTTGGAAAAAGAGATCAGAGCTTTGGGGCTGAATATTGAAAGACGCGAGGATCAATAATCCATCGCGTTGACGCCTCAGTTCTCCTCGGTTCCAGATACGGTTAAAAGGTTATAGGAAGAAGACCATGAAAGATTTTTTCAGTCAGTTTTCACGATACGATGCAGTAGATCAGGAGTTTGACAACATTCGGATCCGTCTGGCCTCGCCGGATCAGATTCGGTCATGGTCCTTCGGTGAGGTGAAGAAACCCGAAACCATAAACTACCGAACCTTCAAGCCTGAGCGCGACGGCCTGTTCTGTGCCAAGTTGTTCGGCCCCATGCAGGACTATGAGTGCCTGTGTGGCAAGTACAAGCGCCTCAAGCATCGGGGCGTAGTCTGCGAGAAGTGTGGTGTTGAGGTCACGCTTTCTACGGTACGTCGTGAGCGTATGGGCCACATCGAGCTGGCCAGCCCGGTCGCACATATCTGGTTCCTGAAGTCGTTGCCGTCCCGTCTTGGTGTCTTGCTTGATATGACGGTTCGAGAGATTGAGCGGGTGCTCTATTTCGAGGCCTACGTCGTGACCGACCCCGGGCTCACGGAGCTTGAAGTGGGTTCGCTGATGACCGAAGAGTCGTACTACGAAGCGATCCAGCTTTATGGAGCAGACTTTGATGCCGGGATGGGCGCCGAAGCGGTCAAAGAATTGCTCAAGGGCATGGATCTCAAGTCGCTTTCGGCACAACTGCGCGAGGATCTGGCTGAGTCCACCTCGGAAACCAAAACCAAGAAGGTCACCAAGCGTCTGAAGGTGGTCGAAGCATTCCTGCACTCCGG
>WTHR01000183.1:0-15165 GCA_011523045.1 Gammaproteobacteria bacterium
CTTCGATGAGATCTGTACTTTTTCAAGGCGAATGGTCGAATCGTTCAATCGAAAGTGCCGTGTACGCCAGTCCCCTTCAGACAGGTTTGCGGAGAGGTGAAAGTCGGCTTCGATTGCCCGGTCCTGAGCCGATAGCGTTACGCCTGTGCCAGAGACTTCTATCAGGCCGTGGGCCACCCCGCTATCAATGGAAAAGCCGCCTCGGGTGCTCGCTGAGCCAGAAAGGAACTTAAGGCCAATATTGGACGGTATGAATTTGTTGTAGTGCTGGATGTCCTCAACGAGACCTTGGTCGATGTGGAAGGACAGGGCGCCTGTGCCATCGCCTTTTTGGGAATAAAGCAAAAGGCGGTGGGCCTCCCCCTCGATATTGAGATCGGAGCCGGAAAGATAGGGCGCAGGGTCGCCCGGCTCAGCAATCTGAAACGCATCCAGTTCGATCTGAATTGCCACGGGCCTGGTCCTTTTTGAATCGACGGACGCTTTCATGGTCCCGTTGCCGGTCGCCTCGAACTGCAGGAATGTCGTCTTCAGGCTGTCTGACTCAAAAGTAAATTGGGAACCGGGCATGAGCTCTCCGCTTTCAATTTGGAGTTGGGCTTCAAGGTCTCCCTCACCCTTGGTTGTCAGGTTCAGTTCACTGTCTGGCAGAAAAGAGACCGGACCAATGCTTGCAAAATTGCCCTTTGCGTTTATGGTGCCGGTGAAGAACTGCAGCTTCTCTTTGCCTTTATATTGCCGAGGCCTGTGGCTCGCGATCGACAGATCTGCGTCGATCCGTAACGGAGCGCCGTCATTTTTGGCGCCCGTCTGGTTGTCAATGACCATGGACCCGACGGCGCGGTCTACCTGCATGAGACCCCCTTTGGTAACGATGCTCATCTTGAGGGTATCCAGGGTTCCTGATCCCAGGAATGTCATGTCATCCACGCCCGTGAGATTCTGTATCTCGGCTTTCCGGATACCGGTCGCAGAAACGTTGTCGAGTTTTATGGTCCAGGGGGGTTTTGCGTTGGCGCTGCTGGATTGGCTGACCCCTGTGACTTTCGCATACCGGACTTCAACGCCGGCGGCTTCGGCCTGTGTGATCGCCACCGTTCTTGACAGCAGGCTAAACATGGAAACGCTAACCTTTCCCGTATCGACGACCATGCTGAACTGGTTGCGAGGCGTCGTCGACTGAAACTCAAGACCGCTCACGACAAAACGGCCGGGAAGGAGCGTCCATGCGCTTTCCCAGGACATGGTGAGCTTTTGCGGCTTGATGTTTGCCAAAACCTGTGCCGCCCCGGTCAGGATCATGACATTGGCAATTGCCGGATAGGCGAGCAGCGCCAGCAGCGCAATGATGAGGCTTCGGCGGGTGAGTCTGATACGCATTTTCTTAACTCTTACAATTGTCAGGGTGATCTAGGCGAGGAGACTTTTGGTACCATTGGTGCAACGCACCGGTTGTCATTTCCGACAATCGTTCATGTTAACAGACGCCTTATGCGCTTGACACCACGGCCCCGTCGGTTTCGGTCTATTGCCTCAGGCATTTTGATGCTTGGGCTTTTGGGAGGCTGTGCCTCGCTGCCCAGTCCCGTGGAAAGGGAGGACCAGTTAATGGTCCCGGTGACAGGGGATTCAGCGCTGGACCAGACCATCTCTGAGTTCCTGGCGCCACACCCCAATCAGAGTGCCGCCCATTTCCTCAAAGATGGGCTGGATGCGTTTGCAGCGCGCGTGACGGCGGCGGACCGGGCGAGTCGATCAATCGATGCCCAGTACTACCTGTTTCACGACGATGTGACCGGCGGGCTCTACGCGGAGAGTTTGCTGCGGGCGGCCAAGCGGGGCGTGAAGGTGCGTTTGCTGCTTGACGACATGGGCGCACATCGACGGGATGCATTTCTGCTTGCCCTGAATCATCACCCCAATTTCGATATCAGGATATTTAACCCCTTTGCCAACCGCAAGATTCGGGCGCTTGAATACCTGTACCGCTTTGGCCTTGTAACGCGGCGCATGCACAACAAATCAATGGTGGTCGATGGCATCGTCGCGATTACCGGGGGCCGAAATATTGGAGATGACTATTTCGACGCCAGCCCCAAGTCCAACTTTATCGATCTGGATGTCATGGTGTTTGGGCCCGCTGTCGGGCAGGTCGCTGAGCAGTTCGACGAATACTGGAATAGCCCCCTGTCCTACGACATCGCTAACCTCGCCAAGCAAGACGTCACTCCCGGCGAGGCGCTTTCACAATGGCAAGCACTTCATGATGAGGCCTTGCGACAGAGTGACAGCGTTTATCTCAAGCGAGTCGAGCAGACAGCATTTCTTGAGCACATTAAAGCGGCCACGCTGCCAATCAGTGTCGGGCCCACAATCGTGCTTGTCGATCAGCCGCAGAAGGTACGTGAGCCCCTCTATGACGACTCAACCCACCTGGCTCCGGATTTATGGCCTTATTTCAGGCAGGCCGAAAGCGAATTGATCATCCTGAATCCCTACTTCATTCCAAGCGACGGCGGGGTTCAAGTGCTCGCCGATGCAGCAGGACGAGGGTGCAGGGTAGTGGTATTGACCAACTCCTTGGCGGCCAACGATGTCGCCGCCGTGCATGGGCATTACGCCAAGTACCGCAAGCCATTGATCAAGGCAGGGGTCGAACTCTATGAGCTTAGGGCAGATCGCGAGAGGCCAGAGTTTGATGAGACAGATCTTGCGGCGTTGTCGGATCACATCAGCCTTCACGTGAAGACGTTCGTTTTTGACCGTCAACAAACGTTCATCGGGTCACTAAACCTGGATGCGCGATCGGTTTACCAGAATACTGAGCTCGGAGTGATTGTTGAGGACCCCACAATGGCCAGCCAGATTGCCGAACTCGCATTGAACAACCTGTCAAAACTTGCCTATCGCGTGCAACTGGATGAGGCCGGCCGGATGACCTGGACGGGATGGGATCGCGATGAGCAGGAGGAAATCACTCTATACAAGGAGCCAGATGCCGGTTTCTGGCGAAAAACGGTTGCCTGGATTTCCCGTATCATGCCGGTAGAAAGCCAGCTTTAAGTCGATACGCGTTCAAAGGAGTCAGTTAAAGATATGGACCTGGGTCTTAAAGGAAAAAGCATCATGGTGGCTGCGGCAAGTCGCGGCCTGGGATATGGCATTGCAGACCAGGTAGCGAAAGAGGGGGCACGGGTCTCCATCGCGGCGCCAACCGAGCCGCGGGTTCACCAGAGTGCGCAACGGCTTCGCGAAGAGACCGGCGCTGAAGTCATCTCCTGCGTTTTTGATGCACGGGATGAAAAGTCGATCGCCAGGTGGCGGGACGCTACGATTGCTGAATTTGGGGGTGTCGATGGTCTTGTCGTCAACGCGGGAGGCCCTCCGGCTGGCCTGTTTGATGATTTTGACGACGAAGCCTGGCAGTCAGCTTATGAACTGACATTGCTGAGCGCGGTTCGGATGATTCGATCAGTACTGCCTGCCATGCGTGAAAGGGGCGGGGGGTCAATCGTGACGGTCACATCATCATCAGTCAAAGAGCCGATCGACATGCTGCTCCTGTCGAACGTGATGCGTTCAGGTGTGACGAGTCTCGCCAAAAGCCTTTCGCAACAGTTGGCGGCCGAAGGAATCCGGGTCAACAATCTGGTGCCGGGGGCGATCAATACTGATCGCCTCCGCGGATTGATGCAGACCCAAGCCGACCGAACTGGTGTGCCTTTTGAGGAGGTTTCAAAAGCTCGGGCAGCGACGGTGCCGCTGGGCCGGTTTGGCGAGGCCGGTGAGTTCGGCCAGGCGGGCGCCTTTTTGCTGTCGGATGCAGCGGCCTACATCACCGGCGAGACACTGGTGGTAGATGGCGGCGCGATGAAAACAGTCTGGTAAGGGAACGCTACTTTTCGGCCGACAGGTAACAGATAAACGCCGCGTCTGCTTCGCCGGTCTCGGTGGCGGTGAAGACGCCGTCTCCCTCCTGGGTTTCCTCATCGGTGCCCTCCCAATGGACAAGCACGCGGGAAAAGCCCGCCTCTTCCAGTAGTTCTCTGACTTCCGGCAGGGTCCACAGCCGCCAGTCGTAGGTAAAGGCCTGTTTCATTTGTGAGCCATCCGGGAACTTGAAATGAATCTGGCAGTTCATGTCGCCCGTGATCGGGTTGTATCGATTCTGGTCCCAGACATAAATGAAGTCATCGTGATCGGTTTCTTCCTCCATCTCCCGCATGGTTTCATATCCGCCGTAAAAGTCGAGGAACAATACGCCGTCATCGACAAGGCATTCGCGGATGCGGGAGAAGTACCCTCTTAAGGCTTCCCGCGTGCGGAAGATCCAATAACTGAAGTTCATTGCGAGGACGACATCCATTGCAGGGGTGTCAACACTCAGAACATCAGCGTGCAGAAGTTGGATTCGATCCATTGCCTCGTCGGTCAGTGATCCCAGGTTATGTTTTTTGCCCCAGCCGAGTACCTCTTCGTCCAGATCGACTCCCCACGCCAGGTTGTCTGCCCGCCGCCGAACCCATTCGCAGCTTGTATTGGCGGTTCCGCAAAAATCTTCTCGCAGCGTGCGGGCCTTTCGACCTCTCAGCTTCAGAAAGGTTTCATCAACCATGTCGATCTCGGATTCGACGCACTGCACTGCGCGCTCATAGAGGATATGTCGATCCGCCTGATCAGCCTGGCGTATACGAGCCGCCAGCGGGTCGTGATGACGGGTATTTTTACTTCGTCTGTTCTTTTTGCTCATAAATGTTCTGGTGGACGACGCAGGGGCCGTTCTGGAGTAGCCAATAGGGTTGGCGACTCAGCATTGGGGTTGAGAATCTGATACAAACTGCGGGAGACAGCAGCGCGTATGTTAGCCCAAACCCTGATGCATCGAAAGAGAGCGCAGACTTTAAAGAGGAGAGGCCTTTAGCACCGCCGCTGAGATCAACGAGTACATCCGAGTCATCATGATGCCCCCCTCCGCCTCGTTGACAACGACAGGGACACCATTCGCTTCGGCCTCAGCAACAAGCAGCGTCTGCAGATCCCAAATTGCCTCTATATTGTCCAAGTAGTGCTTTCTTCCGCGCCTGGGAGCAGAGATGGCGCGGCCCCTGAAAAAGGCCTTGAGAGTCCTTTCACGGTCTGCAGCAATCAGCAACGGCACCACGATGGCGTCGGGCGGGAGGGTAAAGTCCTTGATGATGGAAGGTCTGACGTGTACACCCTCTACGATCGTCGAGAACTGCTCGCGTTGCGAGCGGGCGAGTAGCGCATGAAGCGCCACTTCAATTTCATCCGCTTGTCGGTTGAAGCCTGTACTCAATGTGTCGATGGTATAGCTGTTCGATGGAGGATTGTTTACGGCTTTCCATGCCTCGAAGCTTGAGTAGTGCAGTTCTGGCGCGATCTCGGGGGGGCGTAAAGAGCGCATCACTTCCCGGAACATGTCGGTAGAAGCGGTTCGTGAGATATTGAGTCGGCTCGCAAGCAAGGAGGCCGCGTGGCTTTTGCCTACGCCGGGTGTCCCGCCGATGAGAATAACGAGCGTCCGGTTGGACTGCCGAAGCCGGTGCCAGGCATCAAGATAGTCTGCAAACAGTTCTCCCGCTTCGCGCTTGACCATTTCGCAGGCAAGGTCGTGCAGCGCCTGTCGATCAATGCCCTGGGAATAGTCACGCGTCAGCCGATCATGGGTATCCCGAACCAGACGTTCAGAGAGGCTTTCCGGTATTCCGCAAATCTCCAGACGATGCCGAAAGATGGTGCGGGAAAACCACATCCTGTCCCGATCCTTTTCATTGATCCGAATCCAGGCGGGACCCGCCTTGGTGAGCCGATAACGCTCGACCATCTCCGGTCCCGATTCCTCAAGCAGGATGCTGCAAACGGCCTCGGTAATGTCGTCGGAGGTGATGTCCTCCCGGGCCGCTAACTGGTTTCTGACCGCGGACGCAATCTCGTAGGCCTCACTGAAGGTCAGGCCCACTTTCTGCAAGGAGCGGGTCAGGACACCGCGCAGAAAAGGTGCTGACTCCCCATCAGGATGGATGACGTTCAGTCGGGACACGCGAAACTGCTCTGGTTTGAAAGTGATGCTTTGCTGAAGATAACCCGTCGATACTAACAGAGAAGGAAAAATGTGGCTGGGCCCCGTGAAAGATATCCGAGCGGGATATAATGAACGCAAAGCGTTTTCACCCAGCATTATCCGTGACTGATCAGGCTCCAATCCAAGTTTCAGCGTCGGCGGTGGCCGAGGTGGTCTCCCGCCTTGAGGCGCAGTTTGGCGAACGATTTTCCAAGACAGCGGCGATGCGGGAGCGCTTCGGTAAGGACGAATCCTTTCACGCCAGTGTTCCGCCCGATGCGGTGGTAACACCCAAATCTACGGAAGAAGTCAGCCAGATCGTAAAACTCTGTGCGGAGCATGGGGTTCCTGTGATTCCCTACGGAACCGGCACGGCCCTTGAGGGGCATGTTGCCGCGCTATATGGCGGTATCTCCATCAATATGCAGGAGATGAACGACGTCATTGAGGTCCATGATGAGGATCTTGATGTGGTGGTTCAGCCCGGGGTGACCCGAAAGCAACTGAACCAGTACCTGCATGATCGCGGACTGTTCTTTCCGATAGATCCTGGTGCTGATGCGTCTATCGGCGGAATGACGGCCTGCCGGGCGTCCGGGACCAATGCCGTTCGCTATGGGACCATGCGGGAAAACGTGCTGGCACTGACCGTGGTCCTCGCCGATGGTCGTGTGATCAAAACCTCAAGGCGTGCCCGCAAGTCGGCAGCCGGTTATGACCTGACTCGGCTTTTTGTCGGCTCCGAGGGAACGCTGGGGGTGATTACCGAGATTACGCTGAAGCTGTACGGCATTCCTGAAGCGATTTCCTCGGCAGTTTGCACTTTTCCAGACCTCGATAGCGCCGTTGGGACGGTCATCAATACGATTCAATATGGTGTTCCCGTGGCGCGCATCGAATTGCTGGACGAGGCCCAGATCGACGCCATTAACCGGTATTCCAAGACTGATCTCGCCGTCGCGCCGACACTCTTTTTGGAATTTCACGGCTCGACCCAGGGGGTTGCAGAGCAGGCGCAGGTGGTTCAGGAACTGGCGGCTGACGCAGGTGGGAGTAACTTCCAGTGGACCACCAATACCGAGGAGCGCAACCGTCTCTGGCAGGCGCGTCATGACGCAGCCTATGCCTGCAAGGCGCTGCGTCCCGACGGGGAGATCTGGGCAACCGATGTGTGTGTGCCCATCTCGCAGCTCGCTGAATGTATCCGCGAGACGCAACGGGATATCAAGGAGTCCAATCTTGTCGCCCCGATTGTCGGACACGTCGGAGATGGGAATTTCCATCTGGTGCTATTGGTCGATAAAGAAGATCCCGAGGAAAACGAAAGGGCACAGCAACTGCACGAACGAATGGTGATGCGGGCCCTTGCCATGGGCGGCACCTGTACTGGAGAGCACGGCATCGGATACGGCAAGCTCGATTTTCTGATCGCTGAGCATGGCGAGGCAGTGAGCGTTATGCGCGCAATCAAACAGGCACTTGATCCCGATAACATCATGAACCCGGGGAAAATTCTCAGGGTCTGAGCGCAAGTCGGATCCAAGGCTTCTCATTTCTGCGCATTGATACGTCATCGCGCTTAAGGAAATTCGTTAGTCACTCAATGGAAAACTGGTCTATTACCAAGCCTTCCGTGCATGCACAGGGTGGCGTTGTTGTATCCCAGCATTATCTCGCTGCGCAGGCGGGGGCCAGGGTGCTGGAGCAGGGAGGTAACGCAATCGACGCTGCGATTGCGACAGGATTTGCTCTGGGAGCCGTAGAGCCCTGGATGAGCGGTATTGGCGGTTGCGGTTTCATGACGATTTACCTGGCCGATACCGGCAAGAGCTATGCCGTTGAGTTTGGTGTCCGCGCATCAAACAGCCTGAATCCGAAAGACTATCCGCTCAGCAGCGGATTTGATTCTGATCTCTTTGCCTGGCCGGGGGTGTTGGATAACCGCAATGTACTTGGACCCTACTCAGTCGCCGTGCCGGGGTATGTCGCCGGCGTTGCTCTTGCGGCTGAGCGCTTTGCAACGCTTTCGTGGCCGGATCTTCTTGCGCCAGCGGTGAGGCTGGCCGAGCAGGGCCTGACGGTGGACTGGTACTCCAGTCTCAAGATTGCGTCGAGTGCGCAGGATATCTCTCGGTTTGAGTCGACTCAGTCAGTTTACCTCCCTGACGGTCAGGTGCCGATGGGTCATTGGGCGGGGACACCTCCGGTAATTGAACTCACAGGGCTTGCCCGGACTCTGAAGCAGATCGCTGATGAAGGCCCCCAGACGTTTTATTCGGGAGATCTGGCAAACCGCCTTTTGAACGATGCCGTCAATGCAGGTATCGGGTTAACCGCTGAGGATCTCGCTACCTATCAGGCACAGTGTTATGAACTGGCCGGAACGGCTTACCGTGATGCCACGGTCTACACCCCATCAGGGCTTTGCGGCGGGCCGAGCATGTGTGATGCCCTTGATGCGCTGGCCCGGGAGGTTCCGCGACCCGGCAGTCAGCCTGATGGCGACTTTTACTGCGCAGTAGCCAACGGGCTGAATCGCGCCTATGAATATCGACTCAGCCAAATGGGAGACAGCCCCGACGGCAAAACCCCCGGCTGCACAACTCACCTCAATGTGACAGACCGTCATGGCAACGTCGTAGCGCTTACCCAGACGCTGCTGTCTGTTTTCGGCTCACGGTTATTGCTGCCGGATACCGGCATCCTGATGAATAACGGCATCATGTGGTTTGATCCCTCGCCGGGTCGCCCTAATTCACTTGCGCCGGGCAAGCGGCCGCTGAGCAATATGTGTCCTGCCATCGTAAGACTGCCCTCCGGTGAGATCTTTGCGGTTGGTGCTTCCGGGGGCCGGCGGATCGTATCGTCCTGCATGCAGTTAATTTCGTTCATGGCTGACTTTGGGATGACTCCTGAGCAAGCCATGCACCAGCCCCGAATCGACGTGGGGGGCTCCGATCATGTTTTGGCTGATGCAGCCCTTGATGGGTCTATTCGGTCGGCCCTGCAAAATGCTTTTGAGGGTGTCTCTACGGCGCAGCATGGGGTTTATCCGAGCCTCTTTGGCTGTCCTTCGATTGCCAGCGTGTCGCCGGACAGCGGCCGTTCCATTGGAGCGGCGTTCGTAACGTCACCGCTTGCGGCGGCGGTCGCCGAAGGTTCCTTGGGTTAATCGATTCGAGCCGGCCCAGTCTGCACCAAGTATCATGCCGCAAGCTGAGCCGCAGACCCGCGCAGTCCGCGTAGTTCAGGGTGAGGGACTCCTCGACATAGAAGATGGCGATTTTGAGTATTGGCCGGGGTTTTTGGATGCCAAAGAGACAGCCTCGTGTTTTGCAGCGCTGCAGAGCAAGATCGATTGGCACACCCCGAGAGTGTTCGTGTATGGCCGCTGGATTGATTCACCAAGACAGTCCGCCTGGTACGGCGATCGCGGGGCGGTCTACCGCTACTCCGGTACCATAAACGAGCCAATCCCATGGCTCCCCGAATTAAAAAACCTGGGCGAGCGCTTGAATGATTTCTGTAAAAGTGAATTTAACAGTGTGCTCGCAAATCACTACCGCTCAGGCAGTGACAGCATGGGCTGGCACAGCGATGATGAAAAGGAGCTCGGCCCCGAGCCTGTGATTGCGTCCATCAGTCTTGGCGGCGCAAGAAGATTCCTTCTGCGGCATCGGCGCCGTAAGGAACTCCAGACCCATGAGATCACGCTTGAAAGCGGATCTTTATTGCTGATGCGGGGAGAAAGCCAGCGCGCCTGGCGTCACAGCATTCCCAAGACCCGCAGAGCCGTTGCGCCCAGAATCAATCTCACCTATCGTCGCATCATGCCGATAAAGGGCAGTATCAAAGCGGGTTAGGCTGAGTTCCGGCCTGCAGGATGCCTTTCAGGAGATACGATCTCAGCGATATGAAGCCAGACGAGACATCGGGAGACTATCAACCGCTTGCGGAGCGCCTGCGCCCACAAACCCTTGACGAATTCGTGGGCCAAAGCCAGTTGGTAGGGGAGGGGGCGGCCCTTCGTCAGGCACTGCTTACCGGGCAAATTCATTCGATGGTGTTGTGGGGGCCTCCGGGAACAGGCAAAACGACCCTCGCCAAAATGGTGGCCCAGTATTGTGACGCCCATTTTGAAGTGCTTTCGGCGGTGACGGCCGGAATCAAGGACGTCAGAGAGGTTGTCGCCCGCGCCAAGACACTCCCGGGCAGGCTCGTGTTATTCGTAGATGAGGTGCATCGGTTCAACAAGGCTCAGCAGGATGGGTTTCTCCCGCACGTTGAGGATGGCACCCTTGTTTTAATCGGGGCCACAACCGAGAACCCGTCTTTTGAGCTCAATAACGCGCTGTTGTCCCGTCTTCGCGTCCACGTGTTGAAACCGCTTGAGCGGGCCGACCTGACACACTTGCTTGAGCGCGCATTGGGCGACACCGAACGAGGCCTCGGTGGTATACGTCTTTCAGTCTCAGAATCGGCGCGCAGCCAGTTAATTGATGCGGCAGACGGTGACGCCCGTCGATTGCTGAATCTGATGGAAATTGCTGCGCAGTTTGCCGCCGCAACCGATGAAGGCGCGATCCTGCCCGATAACATGCTGCCGGAGATCATTGGCACACCATTACGACGTTTCGACAAGGGCGGGGATCTTTTTTATGATCAGATTTCGGCGCTGCATAAATCGATGCGTGGAACAGACCCCGACGCAGTGCTGTATTGGTTCTGCCGGATGATCGACGGTGGTTGTGATCCTCGGTACATTGCCCGGCGTGCCATCAGGATGGCCAGCGAGGACGTAGGCAATGCAGATCCCCGGGCGCTCACGCTTGCCCTTGATGCTGCAGACAGTTACGAGCGCTTAGGCTCCCCAGAGGGAGAATTGGCGTTGGCGCAGGCGCTGGTCTATCTGGCATGCGCGCCAAAAAGCAACGCTGTATACAAAGGCTTCAACGAAGCCATGGCAGCAGCGAAGCAGACGGGCACACAGGAGGTACCGCTTCATCTTCGGAATGCGCCGACCCGGTTGGCGAAAGAGCTCGGGCACGGCAAGGGGTACCGGTATGCCCATAACGAACCCGGCGCTTATGCGCAGGGAGAGACCTATCTGCCCGACGGCTTGATTGGTCAGCGGTATTACGAGCCGGTTAACCAGGGCCTTGAGATCAAGATCCGCGAAAAGCTGGAGCGTCTCCGAAAGCGCGGTGGTTCAAGCAATGACAACTGATCGGACCCGTCTGGTCGGAACATTGCGCGAAGAGGAATTCCAGACCGTTGCGCAGCTTTCGGCTGCACTCAAGATTGATGAAGCAACTGTCGCAGGACATCTGCTACAACTCGAGCAGGATGGATTGCCCCTTGAGCGCGCGGGTGACCGTGGCTTTCGGCTGCGTGAGGAAATAACTCCGATCGACGCGGGGAACCTTGTCGAAGAACTGGAGAAGGCAGCATTTGCTTACGCCGGTCAAGTCGAGATACTGGATACCGTTGATTCCACCAGCGACTGGCTCAGCAGACAACAAAGCGGGGGTGCCGATATTCACGGCAAAGCGTGCATCACGGAATTTCAGAGCGCAGGCCGTGGCCGACGCGGCCGAAATTGGCAAGGTTCCCCGTATTGTCACCTGATGTTTTCAATGGGCTGGCGTTTTCAAAAAGAAGCCGTCGAGATGACGGGGCTTAGTCTATCTGTGGGGGTTGCGGTCGCCGACAGTCTCAGAAACCTCATCGGGGCGCCTGTGGGTCTCAAGTGGCCCAATGACCTTTGGTGTGGTGACCGCAAACTGGGCGGAATTCTGGTTGATCTGAACACAGCCTCGAAACCGGGTACGCAGGCTATTGTCGGCAT
The DNA here is from genome assembly GCA_011523045.1 of Gammaproteobacteria bacterium. Classification (GTDB taxonomy): domain Bacteria; phylum Pseudomonadota; class Gammaproteobacteria; order Arenicellales; family UBA868; genus UBA868. The sequence continues at coordinate 11,931 of WTHR01000183.1, forward strand.
TGGTATCAATCTGCATGAACCTGCTCTTGAGCACTTTGATCCCGGCCAGCCTGTAACCGACCTCGCGAGCAACGTACAGGGTGAACTGCCATCGCGCACATCAATCATCGCTGCTGTCATGACGGCTGTTGCCAGAAGTTTGGATCGATTCGGCCAGCATCTGTTTGGTTGTGACCGTGAGCGGTTTAATGCGCTTGATGTTTTTGCGGGACGTAAGGTCAAGACCAGCTCAGGCGAGATATCCCTGGAGGGGATCGGGCAGGGCGTTGATGAACTTGGGAGGTATCGACTGCGCTTCTCGAACGGCAGCGTTGAAACGATAATATCCGGGGATCTCAGTTTGTCCCTGGTTGACCAATAGTCCTCAGCGAATTTACAGCATGCCAAGTTCGAAGCCTGATCTTCTGATAGATCACGGAAACAGCCGGATCAAGTGGGCGCTTTCGGGGGGCGGCACGTGGACGTCCGGCGATCCGATTGGGGTGCGAGGGGAAGAGACCGATTTTTCTCCCTTGCGGGGCATAGAGGCGCCGCGGAGGATTTTCGCGAGCAATAGCGCTGGACCGCAAGTGCTCGCCTGCCTTGAAGACTTCTGCAAGAGTCAGTGGGATCTCAAGCCTAAGATGTTGTGCGCCAAAGCAGCCCAGTGTGATGTGACCAATAGTTATGCCGACCCTGAGAGCCTGGGTTCCGACCGTTGGCTGGCCATGATTGCGGCACGCCAACTTTACGAGGGCCCGCTTGCAGTCATTGATTGTGGCACAGCGATAACTTGCGATGCGCTCTCAGCCGAGGGGGTTTTCCTTGGCGGCGTGATCAGTGCCGGGCCTGAGGCCGCGACACAAGCCCTGCTGAGTAAAGCGGCACATCTTGATCTCGATGAGATGCGTTACACCGGCGTATTCAACACCGATACTTCCAGTGCTGTGGGTTCAGGGAGTCTGGTGTTTGCGGTTGGCGGTATTGAAAGGGTATTGACTGAGTTTCAAGCGAAATTGGGCGAGGAATTCCAGGTGCTAACGACAGGAGGCTGGGCTGAGACGCTGACGCCGCTGATGACGGTCAATGCCGCGGTATATCCCGATCTCGTGCTCAAGGGAATACAGGTTATGGCAGGTCAAGAAGCATGAGAACACTTTTTGCTTTGCTGATCCTCGCAAATCTTGCTCTTTATCTTTGGGCGACGCAGTTGTCTCCAAAGGCGGAGCAAGGGCTTCCCGAAGCGCAGCCGGGACATAACCTGGAGGTCATGGAGTTGGTGTCTGAGGAATCGATCGTGATCGATGCCCGTGCCGACTGCCTTCGGATTGGCCCTTTTTCTACTCAGCAGACGCTGAGCGAGGGACGACGCATCCTGGTCAACAAAGGCTACGGACTCGCGCAGCAGCGTACTGCCGCCCGCGAAGTTCACGTTTACCAGGTTCTGGCTGGCCCATTTCGATCGGACATTGCCCGGGATAATGCCCGCATTCGGCTTCAGGACATGGGTGAAAAACCCTCGGACTTGGCTTTTGGAGAAGACAAGATGCTGCTGTTGGCAGACTTCGCGATAAAGTCGAAGGCAAAGGAATTTGCCGCTGGCCTTAACGACATGGAGCTTCCGCTAGTCATCAAACTTCAGGCGCGGACGCTTGGACCGCTTTATTGGCTTGATGTGCCGGATGTGGTCACTCCGGAGCGAAAACAGGAATTCGCAGAACAACAATGGGGCGATGCCATGACCGAGGTGACCCCAATCCCTTGCCCCAAAAATCCCTAGGACTTTGCCACGCACTGCAGTTTAAGTCTGGGACAAGTAAAATCCGCTTTGCTGTTTTCTTATATGCCCGCATAGCTCAGTTGGCAGAGCAGCTGATTTGTAATCAGCAGGTCGTTGGTTCGAATCCGACTGCGGGCTCCATAATTTCTGTCATCTCTGTCGCTCGCCCGGGAACCGGGATCTGTATCTCAAGGGGTTTCCTGGTCAACCCATGCCCATAACAGGCGATAACCGACTGCAAGAATGACGGATCCCAGAAACAAGCCGATGAGGCCCATGCCGACCATCCCGCCAAGGGCGCCAATCAGGATAACCGGCATCGGAACATCAATACCGCGGCCCAATAGCACTGGCTTGAGAATATTGTCTGCAAGTCCGGCAAGCATCAGATAAACGGTAATCACTCCATTCATTACTGCGGAGCCATCTCCAGACAACCATAGCCAGGCGAGTACCGGCAGGATAACCAGCAGGGCAGGAAGTTGCATGATGCCCAGGATCAGTGCCAGCACCGCCAGCAGAGCAGCGCCCGGCACGTCAGCCCATAAGAATCCCAAACCGAGCAGGAGCGCCTGAATCGCGGCTACGCCGATCACGCCGGTTGCTACAGAGCGCATGGTGGCCACTGACAGGGTTTGCAATTGCGCTCCTCTCGGGCCGCCTGCCAATGTGATCGCAATACGCCGAAGCGCTTCCTGACCCGATTTGCCATAGGCCATCATGAAGCCCGCGATCACAAGCGCTCCAAGAAAAATGCCGGTGGTAGAGAGAAAACTTGCGGTGCCTCCCAGCGCGCCTTTGGCAACAGCGATGACCTGAGCGCTATGCTCGACCAATAGCGACTCGAGATTGTTCGAGGCGGCCAACCAGAGTTCATGAAGCTGCTCCCCAATGAGTGGCCAGGTTTTTACAGATTCGTTCGGCTCAGAGATAAAGGGTTTGCCTTCCTGCCATTGAGAAACCAAGACACTGGCCTGCTCAACAAACGATATGGCCAATAACGCAAGCGGAATGCCCAGCAGCAGCAGGCCAAGCAAGACGATAACTGCTGCAATGAATCCCTCGCGCCAGCCAAGTGAAGCCTGAATCTTTAACTGAAGCGGATACAACGTGACCGCGAGAATCAGCGCCCACAGCATGATGGTGGCAAACGGCGAGAAAATTCTCGCGCAGATCCAGAAAAGGCCGAGCGCCAGGACCAACCGCAGCATGGCTTGGGTTAGGTCACGAGCCATGGGGCTAGTTGTTGGCTGTTCTTGCTCTGTCATGCAGTACTCCTCGGTATTTCTGATTCTATTTCCTACAATTGAAGCAAATCATTAAACAAAATCACCGCTGTGACAATGTTCTAAACCTCTGGGATTTTGCCATCTACTGCGGTTTAAGTCTGGGACAAGTAAAATCCGCTTTGCTGTTTTCTCATATGCCCGCATAGCTCAGTTGGCAGAGCAGCTGATTTGTAATCAGCAGGTCGTT
>WTHR01000183.1:15265-26131 GCA_011523045.1 Gammaproteobacteria bacterium
GGTTCGAATCCGACTGCGGGCTCCATCTTCAGCCATCCGCCGCTTTCAACATGATAGGCTTAATATCATTGAGAAAAGTGCCCGTTATTGATAGGCCGAGCGTCGTGAGACGCGTTCTGGAGCATACGAATGCCTGACAACATTACTCTCGTGATCCACGGGGTTGAGACGGCCGAGGAAATACCCGGCATCGGTCGGATCAGTGCAGATACCCGGATCCTCTGCGCACCGGATCTGGCGAGTCTTGAGCGCCAACTGCCTGAAGCAGACGTATTGCTGGGTTGGAACTTCCGGGCGACCGAACTTCAGCAAGCATGGCCGCTTGCGGATCGTTTGCGTTGGATTCAATGGGGCGGAGCAGGTGTGGACGCTGTTCTGTTTCCAGAGCTCGTTGCCAGTGACGTCCAACTGACCAATGCCCGGGGGGTATTTGACCGGGCCATGGCTGAGTACACGCTCGGGCTGCTCCTTAGTTTTGGCAAGGACTTCTTCGAAACTTACACAGCACAGCGTGAACACCGATGGTCGTATCGGTTGACGGAGCTTATGGCTGGCCGGTCAGTGGTGGTGGTGGGCGTCGGCAGTATCGGCCGCGAGATCGCGCGACTGCTCAAGCAGATGGATTTCGTTGTGTCGGGAGTAGGCCGCTCGGCACGCGGCGCTGACCCGGATTTTGGCGATATCCACGGCATCAGTGATCTGAATAGTTGTCTGTCACAGGCTGACTACGTTGTACTCATTACCCCACTGACTCCCGAAACCCGCGGGCTTTTCGGGGCTGAGCAGTTCTCGGCCATGAAATCTTCGGCACGGTTTATTAACCTTGGGCGAGGCGAGCTCGTCGATGAAGACGCACTCCTTGAAGCGCTTCAAGGCGGTCAGATTGCGGGCGCCGGGCTCGATGTTTTCTGTACGGAACCGCTGCCGGCCGAGAGCCCATTCTGGGATCTTGATAACGTCATCGTTTCGCCGCACATTTCGGGCGATTATCAAGGGCATCAGGAAGCGATGGCCGAGATCTTTCTGGAGAATTTCGAGCGGTTCCGAGACGGCCGCGAACTGCTCAATCAGATCGATAAATCCCTGGGCTTTGCCAAGATTTGAGCGCTACTGTGGCGCGAACTTAACGGATACGATTCAGGACAATCGACCGAGTGTCTTCGATAGCTCGGAAATATGTTCTGGACCCAGACCACAGCAACCGCCGATCGCCTTAACCCCGCGCTGCGCCCATTGCCTTGCAGCGGTGGCGAATTGGCCTGGCTCGATTAGCGAGTCGAAATACCAGTGGGGACGTTTATAACGACCGCTGTTCGGATAGACGGCAACGGGACCTGACCAATACTCCTCAAGAAGATCGAGCGCGGGCAAAGTGGTTTCGACTTCGCTATGCATGATCCCTGCGACGTCAACACCTTCAGACAACAGGGCTTTAATGCCTGTCTTGAGGGCTTCGCCGGATTCCTCTGTGCCGTCCTGAAGATGCAGGGTTCCGGATTCGGCCCTCGTCAACGCAATCCCCGCCCACACGGGCAAACCGGTCTGTTTTGCAATGGCGGCGATCTCGCATTGAAAATCAAGATCCATGGCGAAATCATGGGTCAGCATCATTTCCAGCATCAGCAGATCACAACCTTGTTCCGCCAGGGTTTGTGCGTGTTCCGTATAACTGTCGCGAAGCATCGAAACGTCGAGCATTTCTTTTCGACGCGATTCCACCGTTGTTGATATCGAGCCAGCAATCCATACCGGGTGGGCCGGCTCAACTTCATCGATACCCTCTCGAACCAACCGAAACGCCGTTTTCGTCAATTCCTGACTACTGGTGTTAAAGCTTGAGGGATTGATGACGTGTGGAGCGGTGTTGTAGGTTGCCGCAATCTGAATCTCCGCACCGGCCCGCAGATAGTCCATATGGATATCCCGGATGACCTCCGGATGGGTCAGCAAGGCAGCAGCACTCCATATTTCAAAATCCAGAGGCACCTCTCGACGTTGGAGCTCGGTGCCCATTGCGCCATCAATGATGACGACTTCGTTCCCGGCTAATCGTGTAGCGATGTTCATATTGAGCAGGCCTTCGGTGGGGCTACGTTTCGGTGAGCAGTCTAACGATTATCTGGAGTGGGGTGATGGCGGGGCACGGTGGGTTGACGCAGTCTTAGAAGAGAAGCAAAGGGGGAGGAGAACAATCGCCAGTTAAGTCCGACTAATAGCCGGAAAAATCAAAAAAAACAGTGATTTAGACGATTAACCTCCAATCGAACGTTCGAATGAATTTAAAAACTGTACAAAAATGCGCGAATGAACATAAAATGGTGTTCATAAGAAAGTAATAGTGGATTTTTCAGCGGAACTTAAAAATGTTGGACCTGTCCTCCAGGCAAGCAGAGATAGCGGCGTTACTGATCGAAGGAGAATTTCTCTCAGTCGACGTTCTTGCCGAAAGGTACGCCGTAACGGCTCAGACCATTCGCCGGGACCTAAACGCACTCTGCCAGGCAGGATTGGCGCGTCGGCGTCATGGCGGGATCGAAAAGCCATTGCCCAGCGGAAATATCGCCTATGGGTCACGTCAGGTCCTGCTTCGCGGGGAAAAGCAGGCCATCGCCAGAGAAGTTGCATCATTAATTCCGAACAAAGCATCAGTCGCTTTCAGTATCGGCACGACACCTGAATCGGTTGCAGCAGGCCTTCTCCAACATGAAGGTCTCAAAGTATTTACCAATAACTTGAACATCGCTTTGCTCGCCTGCGCAAATCCGTCGTTTGAGGTGAATGTTGCCGGAGGCAGGGTGAGAAACAGTGATGGAGACGTTCTTGGTTTAGGTCTTGAGTCTTTTCTTTCTTCTTATCTATTTGACTACGGTGTCTACGGTGTTGCTGGAGTTGAGAGCGATGGCACGTTGCTGGACTTCAGTGAACGTGAGGTCCGTGCCCGTCAGTTGATTCATGAAAACAGTCGCTCCACCTTCCTCGTGTTGGATCACACCAAATTTGGCCGGGCGGCCCATGTTCGAGGCGGCCAGATTACCCAAGTGACGAAAATCTTCACTGATCGAATACCTTCTCCCGAGATCGTCAGCCGAATCGAGGACTCTGAAGCCGAGTTAGTGATTTGTGGAGAGGGGGAGGCTAAGTGACTGATCTGCAAATCGACAACCTCGTTAAGGATTGGGGCGCGACAAGAGCGGTCGACAATGTCTCATTTTTGGCCAAAGCCGGGACTCTGACCGTGCTGTTGGGCCCCTCTGGATGCGGCAAGTCGACAATACTTCGCATGGTTGCGGGGCTGGAGTCTGTCGAAGAAGGCAAGATCTGGATAGATGGGCAAGATGTCACAAGTGAAGATCCCGCCCGCCGCGGTGTTTCCATGGTCTTCCAGTCCTATGCACTGTTCCCGCACTTGAATGTGAGAGAGAACATCCTTTTTGGCCTCAAGGTGAGGCGTGTCACGGCAGCAGAACGAGAAAAACGGCTCAAAGAGGCGGCCGCGATGGTGGGGTTGCAGGAGCTTCTGGGGCGCAAACCCTCTCAATTGTCGGGAGGGCAGCGGCAGCGGGTTGCGCTAGCGAGGACCATCGTATCAAAGCAGCCTATTTGTCTGATGGATGAGCCCCTTTCAAACCTGGACGCCAAGCTGCGCGCAGAAATGCGAGACGAGATTCAGTTGCTTCAAAGAAGCCTGAATCTCACGATGATCTACGTCACCCATGACCAAACTGAAGCGATGTCTCTTGCTGATCAGGTCATCCTTCTGCGCGAAGGAAAGATTGTCCAAATTGGCACTCCTCTTCAGCTTTATGAAGAGCCCGCCACCAGTTTTGCGGCTCAGTTTATAGGGACTCCACCAATGAACGTCCTTAAAGGCGCCGACCTTGAGGGTCAGTTCACCCAGGAGCCCTCAGCAAAGTTTATCGGCATTCGGCCGGAAAAAATTCGCTTTTCCAATTCTGGTTTAGGGGTGGAGGTCTCGGCAATCGATTACATGGGCGCAGAAACAATCGTCAGGCTGCAACACGGCCGAAGCTCTCTTTTGGCAAGAGTAGAGGGTCGCCCGAATTTATCAAAAGGCGATCGTCTTTGTGTTGAGTGGGATCCAGAAGACATGCATCTTTTTGATCAGGAAGGGATGCGAATCAGCGTCTGAAAATCATTGCCCCAGCAGGAAAGAGCGAGAAAGAAACGAAACAAGCGATAAGCAAGAAAAGTTTTCTAATGAGCAGAGGAGAGGGACTGTCTTTGCTTATTTCTGTTTAACGAAAGTCCCAAAAGATGGTTTATAACCAAAACGGAGGCAGCAAAATGTTAATGAAGACCAGACGCACATTGATACAGTTCGTCGCTGCAATGTGCCTTAGTTTGTCAGCCGTGATTGCTCACGCAAAAACTGAGCTGACGATGTACTACCCGGTGGCTGTTGGTGGGCCGCTGACCAAGATCGTGGATGGACTCGTTGCAGATTTTATGAAAGCGAATCCAGACATCGATGTGAAAGCGATCTACGCGGGCAACTACAACGATGCACGAGTCAAGGCGTTGGCCGCATTGAAAGCGGGTCAACCCGCCCAGCTTTCGGTGATGTTTTCTATCGATATCTACGAATTGATTGAACAAGACGCCATCGTGGCGTTCGATGACATCGTGAGCACTGCTGAGGAGAAGGCCTGGCTGAATTCCTTCTATCCGACGCTCATGGAAAACGGCCGCACCGCCGGGAAGACCTGGGGAATTCCGTTTCAGCGCTCTACCATTGTCATGTACTACAACAAGGACGCTTTTCGGGCTGCAGGTCTGGATCCGGAAAGCCCGCCAGCGACTTGGGCGGAGCTTGTGGATGCAGGCAAGAAGTTGACCAAAAGCGATGGTTCTCATTGGGGAGCAATGATTCCGTCGACCGGATATCCCTATTGGATGTTTGGTGCGCTCACGATGCAAAATGATCAAGTTTTGATGAACAACGCGGGCGATACCACATACTTTGATGCGCCGGCCACGGTCGAGGCGCTTCAGTTCTGGAAGGATCTGGGCTCAAAGCACAAGATCATGCCCGAGGGCACGATTGAATGGGGAACGCTTCGTAAGAATTTCCTTGAAGAGAAAACGGCCATTATGTGGCACTCCACGGGGAACCTGACGACTGTTAAGAAAAACGCCAAGTTCGACTTCGGTGTTGCCATGTTGCCGGCAAATAAGCGTCGAGGCACCCCGACGGGTGGCGGCAACTTCTACATCTTCAAGAAAACCTCCCCGGAAGAGCGGGTAGCGGCCATGAAGCTGATCAAGTTCATGACCAATCCAGAGCGTTCTGGCGAGTGGTCGATGAAGACCGGCTATATGGGCGTGAGCCCGGCTGCGTATGAAACTCAGAAGCTTCAGGACTACGTTAAAGGGTTTCCTTATGCAGCGGTCGCGCGTGATCAGCTCGAATTTGCGACTGCAGAGCTGTCGACGTTTCAGACTGGACGGGTCCGCAAGGCGTTGGATGACGCAATTCAGGCTGCATTAACCGGATCAAAGAGCGCTTCGGATGCTCTCGGTGATGCCCAGGCTGAAGCGAATCGTCTGTTGAAGCCGTATAAGTAAGTAAGGAAGTTGAACTAGCGGCAGCGTCACCATACGCTGCCGCTAGTCTTTCCAATAATTTTTATCTCCTGCACTGCCATGCGCCCTGCAATGCGTCACGTATATGGATGGTTGCTGCTCACACCTGCAGCCATATTGCTTATTGCGTTTACGCACTTCCCGACCCTTTCGACAATATTCGAGAGTACTTTTTCTAAGGGCAACATCGTTCGACCCTCAAGATTCATCGGCGCGGGCAATTATGAATTCATGATGGAGGACCCGATATTCTGGAAAGTCCTCGTCAACAACATGTGGTTTGCGGTGGGAACGATTCCCACGTCGATCGCCCTTGCAATTGTGATGGCACTTCTCGTAAACCGCGCGCTTCCCGGCCGCCCGTTCCTTCGGCTCGCATACTTTACGCCGACTATTTTGCCCATGATTGCCGTGGCTAATATCTGGCTATTTTTTTATTCCCCTGATATCGGGTTGATCGATCAAATTCTCTCGGTTTTTGGGTTCGCGGGCCATAACTGGTTGGGTGATCCAGGGACAGTATTGCCCGCAATTATCGTCATGACGGTCTGGAAAGAAGCTGGATTTTTCATGATCTTTTATCTGGCGGCTTTGCAAAACCTTTCGCCTGAATTAGAGGAGGCCGCTCGGTTGGAAGGCGCATCACGGTGGTATTTCTTCTGGCGAGTGATATTTCCCTTGTTGATGCCAACCACTTTGTTTGTGTTGATCAATGCGGTTCTTAACTCTTTCAAGTTGGTCGACCATCTCTTCGTTTTGACAAAAGGGGGACCAGACAACGCGAGCAATCTCCTGCTTTATTACATCTACGAGAATGCCTTTTCCTATTTTGATACGAACTATGCGGCCACATTGACTGTCGTCCTGCTCGGCATTCTCGCGTTAATGTCGTTGGTTCAGTTTTTTCTGCTCGACCGGCGGATTCACTACCGATGAGCGCATTAGCACTTCCGGGCCGCTCCTCATGGGTATCGTGGAGCCTTGAGACCATCGCCGCTTGGGTACTCGCCATCCTATGGGTCTCGCCGCTGCTTTACGCAATCTGGGCAGCATTTCATGCAAATGAATACGCGATTCACTTCGAGCTATTTGCCCCGCTGACGTTGGAGAATTTCGAGGAGGCCCTCTCTCAGGCGCCTTTCATTCGATATGGAATAAATACGTTTATTCTCGTAACCATGCTGCTGTTCTCTCAGTTGGTCGTCTGTACATTGGCAGCTTATGCGTTTGCGCGCTTCGATTTTGCGGGCAGCAATATTGCTTTTGCCCTTGTGTTGGTTCAGTTGATGATCGCCCCTGAGATCTTGATTGTTGAGAACTACAGCACTCTGGCCAAACTGGGATTCATAGATACGATTACGGGTATCGGGTTGCCATATATGGCGAGCGCTTTCGGTATTTTTCTTCTTCGTCAGGCATTCAAGTCGACCCCTAAGGAACTGGAGGAGGCTGCAAGGCTCGAGGGTTGTGGTCTATGGGGAACTTTGTGGCGGGTTTATGTGCCACTGGCCCGGCCAACTTATCTGGCTTATGGGCTTGTTTCTATCAGCCATCACTGGAATAACTTCCTGTGGCCATTGATTGTTACAAACTCTGTCGAGACAAGACCGTTGACTGTTGGTCTTGGGATTTTTGGTGCGCCTGAGTCCGGCGTTGACTGGTCTATTATCTCGGCGGCAACGTTGTTATCCGTCGCGCCATTGCTGGTCGCGTTCTTGCTGTTCCAGCGTCAATTTATCCAGTCCTTCATGCATTCTGGAATCAAGTGATGCGGATACTCTCCTGGAATATTCAAAATGGCAAAGGGTGTGACGATCAGGTATCGCTTATGCGGATTGTTCGTGAGATCGAAGCCATGGGAGAGCCAGATGTCATCTGCCTTCAGGAGATATCGCGGGGTCTGGATATCTTTAATGACCCGGAAAGACCCGACCAAATGGCCCAACTATCCGAACTCCTTGAGGGATATGAGGGTGTATTCGGACCGGCGATCGATAGGCGGTCGGCTTCGGGTCGATGGCAGTATGGCAATGCGATATTTTCCCGGTTACCCGTGTTGGCCTCGGCCTCTCACTTGTTGCCCCGCCCGGGAGACGACAACAAGAAGCAAATGAACCGACAAGCGACAGAGGTCGTTATTGACACAAAGTATGGTCCCTGCAGAGTGATCTCTACCCACCTTGAGTTTCACAGCTATCGGCAACGACTGGCCCAGGTTCTTCATCTTCGGGAGTTGCATCAGGAAGCGGTGCAAGAACAAATCATGCCGCCCGAGTGTTCAGATGAGGGGCCATACCAATTAGTGCCCCGGCCGGTTGACGTGGTCATGTGCGGGGACTTCAACATGCTGCCGGGCTCTGAGGAGTACGACGCTCTGCTTGCTCCCCTGGCCCAGGGCTCCACGCATCTATCCGACGCGTGGAGCTTAGTACTTCCGGATTCACCGCATGAGGCGACCTGCGGAATCCATGACCACAGTCAATGGCCTCAAGGGCCACATTGCAGAGACTATTTCTTCGTTGCCGGCCAATGCAAGGATCATCTTCGGGGGGTGACGGTCAACACGGAAACGATTGCCTCGGACCATCAGCCTGTGATGATTGAGTTGGCATGACAAGCGAGGCATTTTCTGAAGAACAGCAGTTTGACCGAAGGGCTCGGAGGCGGTGATGAAGTTGTTCTCTGAAGTCCCTCAATCTGTCTTAAGGGAAATTCGATACGTGTTTACCGATATCGATGACACCTTGACCGATAACGGATCGCTTCGTGCGAGTGCCTACAGCGCCATAGAGGCCCTGGATAATGCGGGCATCGGGGTTGTCCCCATCACCGGGCGGCCCGCAGGATGGTGCGATCTCATTGCGAGATTCTGGCCTGTTAGGGGCGTGGTGGGGGAAAACGGTGCGTTCTATTTTCGCTATCAGCGACAAGAGACTCGAATGGAGCGGTTTTATGCCGATTCGAAATCCCAACGCCAGGAGAAGCAAAAGAAATTAGCCGAGCTTGCGACCAAGATTATTGAGAAAGTGCCGTCCTGCGCTGTTTCCGCGGATCAGGCTTATCGTGAGACCGATTTGGCGATCGATTTTGCTGAAGATGTTCCTCGCTTGGACGATAAAGAGATACAACACATCGTGACATTGTTCGAAGAAGCGGGTGCAACCGCGAAGGTCAGTTCTATTCATGTGAACGGTTGGTTCGGGCAGTACGACAAGCTCTCTATGGCGAAGTGTTTTGCCGCTCAATGCCTGAATCTCGATCTGGATCAGGACGGGTCGACGTCAATATTTATTGGAGACTCACCCAACGATGCGCCGATGTTTGAGTCTTTTGAGCACTCTGTAGGGGTGGCCAACATCCGCGCGTTTGAGAATCAACTTAAGACGCCACCGCGTTACGTCACTGATGGGCATGGCGGTGTGGGATTCGTTGAATTCTCAGAATTGTTGATCAATGCCCGGGGTGGTTCAGAGGTGTAATCGAAGGATGTTTGATGTATTTGTGGTTGGTGGCGGGATCAATGGCTGCGGGATCGCAAGGGATGCGGCAGGAAGGGGTCTTTCTGTCTGCCTGGCGGAGAAAGATGATCTGGGAGGCAAGACGTCCTCCGGCTCAACCAAGCTGATTCATGGAGGGCTGCGCTATCTTGAGCATTATGAATTCAATCTGGTCCGAAAGGCCTTAATTGAGCGGGAGCGGCTGTGGAGCTTGGCTCCGCACATTATCTATCCGCTGCGATTTGTATTGCCGCATCATGCAGGCCTGCGCCCCAGTTGGCTTTTGAGGCTAGGGTTATTTATCTATGATCATCTGGGCGGTCGAAAGGCATTGCCCAAATCCCGCAAGATTTCCCTCGCATCAGATCAGGCCGGAGCGCCATTAAAGTCGGACTACAAGATTGGATTTGAGTATTCCGACTGCTGGGTCGATGATGCCCGCCTTGTCATCCTGAACGCGCAAGATGCGGTAGAAAAGGGCGCAAAGGTATTGCCGCGCCATGAAGTGATTTCGGTCCGTGGAGAGAGTGGGGCGTGGCTGATTGAAACCCGCGATCGAGATTCAAAGAGGCATCGATTTCAGGCGAGAGTGCTGGTGAATGCGGCTGGCCCCTGGGTGTCGAATTTAACGGACTCCGTGATCGATGGCGCGGTCAGTCGCAGCATGCGTCTCATTCGCGGGAGTCATATTGTTGTGCCCAGGCTCTACGCGCACGATCGCTGCTACCTTCTGCAGAATTCAGACGATCGCATCGTCTTTGTTATTCCATACGAAGAGAATTTTTCTCTGATCGGCACTACTGACCGGGAGCATCAGGAAAGCCTTAACCAGGTCACCATCAGTAAAGACGAAGCGCAATATCTGTGTGCATCAGTCAATGACTATTTCTGCTCGTCAATTTCGCCTGAGGATATTGTTTGGTCCTACTCCGCTGTTCGGCCGCTATTTGATGACGGCAATGCAGACGCAAAATCGATCACACGGGACTACCGAATCACGTCTGAAACCGATGGGACGGGCGCGCCGCTCATTAGCGTATTGGGTGGAAAGATCACGACCTATCGAAAGCTTGCTGAGGATGTCTTGTCCGAGGTGAACCAAGCTTTGGGAGTTAAGAACGAGGGATGGACCGGATCCAGTCCATTGCCAGGCGGTTCGTTTGATTTTCTCCGGTTTGATAATGAGGTTGAGCAGTTAAAGCAAGAATATCCGTTTCTCTCTAACTCCCATGCTCATCGTTTGATGCGCCTCTATGGTTCGTTATCGAGGGAGATTCTGGGTGATGCGATGACTTATGGGGAGTTGGGTCGGTTTTTTGGTGGTAATCTTTATGAGAACGAGGTGAGGTATCTGATGGAGCGTGAATGGGCAATGTCTGTTGAAGATATCCTGTGGAGGCGGACAAAAGAAGGGCTGAAGCTTTCTGATAGCGAAGTTCGCACGCTGAGTGATTTTCTTAAAGAAGTTATTACTGAAGCCGATTCCTCCAGTGATGATGGCGAGGTCCTTGCAGGGTCCAGTACGGTTCAGTCAGCCACATGAGCAGATCGAGTTTTTTCAGCAGCTTCAAACCGGCCGGTAGTCTGCTTCGAACCAGTAAAACGGTCGAGGCACAGGTTGAGAGTTTTTTATCGACCGTGGTCGAGTCGGGACAGATATTTTCCAAAGCCTTCGATGCTTACCTGTCGGAAGGGGCCTCAACCGATTTTTAGATGTTGGCCGATGAGATGAGGGAACTTGAACGGCAAGGGGTTGATCTGCGCC
>WTHR01000133.1 GCA_011523045.1 Gammaproteobacteria bacterium
GCAACACATCATCGATCCGCTCAGAAATCCCATCCGTGAGAGCGACCCAGACAAAAATCAGAGGATCATTGGGCATCTGGGGGTGAATAAAGGCAAAGCAGCGCCGGTCGGGCGCAGCCAGGCGATGCTTGATGTCCTGCCACGATCGAATAGCGTGGACAGCCTCATGCTCGGCCAATGTCTCCAACAGCGCTGCCGGCGCATCCCAGGCGATTCGACGTAGCTTCAGAAAACCCACATCAAACCAGGATGCCAGCAGATCTTTGAATTCCCGATCAAAAGCCCGAAGCTGCGGGTCTTCTTTCCTGATCTTAAGCAGTAGCGCCCGCATGTCAGCAAGAAATTTGACCCCCTCGGGCAAGTCATTGAACTGCGTCAAAAGACGCATTCGAGGGGATTGCAGTGTGCGCCGTAACCTGGCCTCGGCATCAAGCCGGCTTGTTAAATCCGCGGCCTGGCCCTCGCTATCCAACGCTAACCATGCTCTCGCAGATTCCCGTAACGCGTCATCATCAACGCCATATTCGAACGCGAGGAGTTTCAGGAAGTTGTTCCGCCCCTCGGCATCGAGATCAAGATATACCCCGCCAAGGCGCGCCGCCCGCGCCCGGGCCGAAGCGGCGCCGCCCGTCTCGGAAAGGCAGTCATCGATTTGCCGTCGGATAAGGTGCAGATCATCTTTAGGCAGAGCCGGCCGCACCTTGCCCGTAATGCGGCTCAGCGCCTCCTGTTCCACCTCGATCCAGGCGCGCCGCAACTGTTTTAAGCCTTTAAGTCCTAAACCCGTCGAAAGATCCATCTATTGCCTTATTGCCTCTCTTTTTTGCTCTTCGCCGCCGCTCGTCTTGTGCTCTCTCACTCTATATTTTTTATTTTTATCTTCAGTCTATTGCTGTTGAGTCAAATCCATCCGCTCACCACCAAGCGGCAGCATTCACCTGAATATCCTCCATCGTGATGCCTGCTGCCTCTTCCCGACAGAGAAAAGCAATCAGTGCACCGATCTCTTCGGGCTGAACCAGCCGTTGCTGGGGTAATTCACTGATAAGCGCCCCGATCTCTTCGTCAAAGCTTGTGCCCCGCACTTTCGCCTTTGCCTGAAAGCTCTTGTTCATCATCTCAGTCTGCACCCAGGTGGGACTGACCACGGTAGCGGTCACACCATGCGCCGCTCCTTCCAACGCCACCGCACGATTGAGTCCAAGCAATCCTGACTTGGAGGCGCAAAAGGCCGCGTACTTTGGAAATGCTGTACGCGCCGCCGTGGAACCGACATTCACGATCCGGCCCCACTTCCGACTCATCATGCCTGGCATACAGGCCTTGATCATTCGAAAACAGCCTTTGAGATTGGTATCGATCACATCAAGCCACTTCGCTTCATCATGCTGACTGACGGTTTGCTGTGTTCCAATGCCCGCGGAGTTCACCAGAATATCGGCCGGACCCAGCTCACGTTCCACATCAGCAACGAACGACTCCACACTCCCGGTATCCCGAACATCGAGTACGCCGCCATAGACCGGTGATCCGCATTCCTCCAAACGATTGAGCGATGCCTCGACTCTGGTTCGGGCACCGATCGCAACCGAAACACCCTGACGTGCAAGTTGTGCAGCCGCGGCGAATCCGATCCCGGCGTAGCCCCCCGTAATAATCGCGACTCTTGGCAAAATCGCTGCTGTCTCCTCAGGCATATCCCTACCCCTTACATTCAGAGATTCAGGCTGAAGACTGATCCAACGCTTTGAGGATATCTGCCGAAAGATCCTCAACATTTTCAAGGCCAACGGAGATCCGCGCGAGCCCGAGGCTGATGCCATGCGCCTGGCGCTCTTCTTCGGTGTAATTGTTGTGGGTCATGCTGGCCGGGTGCTGGACCAGTGTCTCGGCGTCTCCCAGACTGACCGCGCGCTGTGCCACCTGCACTGCATCCATAAACCGCACTCCGGCTTCGTAGCCACCCCGCAGTTCCAGAGCAATCATGCCGCCGAACGCTTTCATTTGTTGGCAGGCCAGCGCGTATTGCGGATGCGAAGGCAATCCTGGGTAATAGACCGTCTCGACTTGCGGATGAGATTCAATCTCGCGGGCAAGGATCAACGCACTCTCACAATGGCGCTCCATACGGAGCTCCAGTGTCTTGATGCCGCGCAGTAGCAGAAAGGAATCAAATGCCGACAACACGGCGCCCGTCATGTCCTTGAGGCCAACAGACCGTACTGTCGCCATATCATCCGCCGGACCGATGATGGCCCCGGCAATAAGGTCTCCGTGCCCGCTCAGATACTTGGTCATTGAGTGGATCACAAAATCCGCTCCACACTCCAGCGGGCGCTGCAGATAGGGCGTGCCGTAAGTGTTGTCGACAATCACCCGAGCGTTATGGGCATGCGCTGTCTCACAGACCTTGCGGATGTCTATGACCCGCATGTTTGGATTGGTCGGCGTTTCGAAGAACACAAACCGGGTATTTGGCGTCATTGCATCGGCAAGCGCGTCGGGCTCAGTGAGATCAACAAAGCGCGCCTTGATGCCAAAACGTGACAGGCCGTGCTCCATAAAAGCGAAAGTGCAGCCGTATAACGTCTTATCCGCAATGATTTCATCACCGGATTTAATGAACGACCACAACAGCGCGGTGATCGCCCCGATGCCAGAGGCAACCGCCACCGCCGCTTCGCCTCCTTCGAGGCTCGCGAGGCGTTTTTCAAGCACGGTCTGAGTGGGATTACCCACTCTGGCATACACATAGCCCGGGGCCTCACCAGAGAAGCGCTGCTGGCCTTCTGCTATCGACCCAAACGTATAGGTGGCATTGAGATACACCGGCGGATTCAGTGCGCCATGGTGGCGCATCGGGTCGTAGCCCGCGTGAATGGCGCGGGTGCTGAACCCTTTTGGGTCTTCATCTTTACTTTGACTCATGCCCTGATTTTAAGGCTTTAGAGATCGGGGCCGAGACGAATCTTTTTGGGAGGTGTCCCAATGAGATCAGATGCTTTGTGCTGACCTTACGTTTGGTTTCCGTGGAGATTTTCCCCAACGCGCCGCGCAACCCATTGGTGAAACTTTGCCGTCGCAGTTTCCATAACCGGTGTGAGCACGCCGCCATCAAAACCCGGTGAAGCACGCCCCGCCTGCATGCCGGTCACCACGCCGACATCCTCAGCGAACACATCCGTCCAGAACCCGTGCTGGGCTTGCCGCAGATCCTCGAAATCTTCAGACACCGCCTCGTCGCCCACACAGTAAAGACGGGTTTCTTCAAGAGTGCGATCATGTGCCAGGGGAATAATGACCATGACAAACAGGTGATCCGCCTGCAGACCCAAGAGCGTATTGGGAAACAAGGCCGGGTATTGTGCTTCTTCGTATAACGCTTCTGGCCATGCCGGAAACACCGGCAGATGACGGCCGCCACCTGCGCCCAGCGTATAACAATGCGACAACTGACCGGCGAAATTCTCATCAAGGTGAATCTCGTGCTCGGCCAGAGGCGAGATCTGGTTGAGCGCCGGATGCACCGTCGGCAGATGGTAGGCCTCGAGATAATTTTCGACCGCAAGTTTCCAGTTGGCCTGCACTTCGAGGCGGATTGAGGAATTCGCCTCAGCAAGCCTCAGGAGTGAGGCACCCTCAGCTCCCCAGAAGGGCTTCCAACGCTGCTCCAACGGAGCGATGAAGTCTTCAAAGGCAGGTGCATTGCCCGACAGATTAATAAACACCAGATCATTCCACTCCACGCTGTCGACCTGGACCAGCCCAAACTCTTGGCGATTAAAACCCTCAACATCATTGATTCCCACCCCACCGATATTCGGCGTTCTGGCGAGCTTCCCTTCCAGCGTGTAAGTCCAGGAGTGATACGGGCATCTCAGCGACTGCTTGACGGTGCCCCGCTCACTCACCAGCACATGGCCTCGATGACGGCATACGTTGTGAAAGACCCGAAGCGTGTTATCGCTATCCCGCACCATCAACAGCGGCAATTCCATAAACTCGAGAGGCTGGACGTCTCCTGCGTTTGGAGCATCGCTCGCGAAACCGATACACACCCACATGGGCGAAAAGACCTGCTCGCGCTCTTCGAGAAACTCCGCGCGACGGGTGTAATAGTGATTCGGTAAGGCTTTCACGAGACAGTCCCTTATGACTTGGCTTTGGTGGTGAATCCTACTCTACTGATTTCCCTCTCGGGGGCCAAAAAAAGGCGTGTCGCATAAAGGTGCGTGTGGTGTCGCATCCAACCAATGCGGCCGCCCTTCAGTCACCAATATTATCGGCTCTGAGGCTCGATCAAATCTCAGGTATTCAGGAGGGAATAATGGCATCCCCGGAATCACAAAAACACGCGCAGGCATACTGGGATCACGGGTTTGTGAGCGCCATTCCCGTGATCAGCGCAGAGGAGGCTGCCGATCACCGGGGACACCTTGAGAGTGCGGAGCGGGAAATGGGACATGGCCTGCACTATCACAGCAAGGTACACACCGTGCTGAAATCTCCGCTGGAACTTGCCACCCATCCGGCGCTGGTTGATGTTGTGGAGGCGATACTGGGGCCGGACGTCATGCTCTATAACGTGACCTACATCATCAAGGAACCGAAAACCGTCAACTTCGTCAGTTGGCATCAGGATCTGACTTACTGGGGTTTTGACGGTACCGAACAGGCGTCAGCCTGGCTTGCACTCTCGCCGGCCACGGCCGAGAGCGGCTGCATGCAGATGATCCCCGGAAGCCACCGGCAGGGACTGTGCGAACAGATCACCTCGGATGATCCAGACAACGTACTGCTTCAATCACAGACGATTGAGGACGTCCGTGAGGAAGATGCCGTGCTTTGCCCTCTTGCCCCTGGGCAAGCCTCGATCCATCATGGCTGGACGATTCACGCCTCCCACCCCAATACCAGTGAGGACCGGCGGATTGGACTTAACATCCAGTACATCACCCCAAAAATGAAGCAGGTCAAGGCCAGATCTGATTCTGCCATGCTGATCCGCGGCGAGGACCGTTACGGCCACTTTGAGACTGACACGCCAGCTGAAGAATGGCTGCCCCATGATGCGAAGGAGCGTCTTATGGAGACCACACGCAAGTATCAGGCCATCACAGGCTCTCCGAATCCTGCGTGATGGGCGGGTGATGCCTGGTTGCTGTCAGTCACCGCTCGAGCGGTGAAAATCATCTTCCAGCCGCTCAATATCATCTTCGCCGAGATACGTTCCTGTCTGCACCTCAATAATCTCCAGCGGCTCCTGCGTCACATTGGCAAGACGGTGAACAATGCCCGGTGGGATATAGGTGGACTGGTTTGCTTTGAGCGTAAATACCTCGTTGGCAAGGGTCACCTCGGCCGTACCGCGCACGACAATCCAATGCTCGGCACGGTGCTGATGGCGTTGTAAAGACAGTTTCTTGCCGGGATCGACCGTGATCCTTTTGACCTGAAAGCCCTCGCCCTGCTCGATCGCGTCAAAACTGCCCCACGGACGGTAAACTTTTCTATGATGCCGTGCTTCACTGCGCTCGGTTGACAAAAGCTCTGCCACGAGGGATTTAAGCTCGTCAGTGTGGTCGCGATCGGCCACAAGCAGTGCATCCGGCGTGTCCACAATGGCGAGATTGCGCACGCCCAGCGTCGCCACCAGGGCGCGGTCTGCCATCACCAGACTGTCCCGGGTCTCGACCGCAAGCACCTCTCCCCGGACGGCATTGCCGTCATCATCCTTTTCAAGCGCAGACCACAAAGCCTCCCAGGAGCCGATATCATCCCACCCTGCGTCCAGGGGCACCATCATGGCATTGGCGGCCTTTTCCATTACCGCGTAATCAATTGAGTCCTCAGGCGCTTTGGCAAATTCGGTCTCATCAAGACGCAGAAACGGTACATCTTCACTCGCATTTTTCACGGCCTCAGCGCAGTGATTGAGCGCTTGCGGCGCGTGCAAAGCGAACGCCTCAAGCAGTGTCGAGGTTCGAAACACAAACATCCCGCTGTTCCAGAAATACCCGCCTTGCTCAAGATAGGACTGCGCCGTTGACTCGTCGGGTTTTTCCACAAACTCCAAGACCGAGGCAGCATTTTCTTTAGCGCTGGGCTCAACCCGAAGATAGCCGTATCCGGTATGCGCGCTGTGCGGGACAATACCGAAAGTGATCAGTTGATTCTCCTCAGCGAGCAGGACAGCCTTTTGCAATGCGTGTTGAAAGGCCGTCTCATCAGCAATGATGTGGTCTGCCGGAAATACGCCCATCACGACATCGCCATGGGCCGCCTGAACAACCTGAGCCGCTGCAGCCAGCGCTGGCGCCGTTCCCCGTGCCACGGGTTCGAGCACGATGCATTGCGCAGAGGCTCCGATCTCATCAAGTTGTCCCGCTGCCATGAACCGATGTTTTTCGTTACACAGCACCAAAGGCGATTCGGCATAACCCGCGCGCTGCAGGCGAAGCACGGTTTGCTGAATCAGCGTGTTTGCTCCCACCAGCGAATGAAACTGCTTGGGGTGCAGGGCGCGCGAGAGTGGCCAAAGGCGGGTGCCGGCGCCACCGGAAAGAACGACTGGGATCATGGGTCAGGACTAATGCGGTGTTCTCGCCAGATGATACGCTCTCAATGCCTGAAAATCATGTCTGCCCCATCGGCGCCGACTTCTCCGCACGGCTAACCACGCTGTTGCAATAGGGGCTTTGCTTTAAAATTCTCTTATTCACTTCCACGGCTGACACCACGATGCCGAGACGCAATGCCTGAAAACGGCGCTTCGCAGCGAATTCCCACTGACAAATCCTTTGATGTTGTCGTGGTCGGCGGCGGCATCACCGGTGCCTGGACCGCGCTCGACTGCACGCTGCGGGGTTTGTCCACCCTCCTCGTGGAGAAAGCCGACTTCGGCGGCGCAACATCGATGCGGTCTTCCCGGCTGCTGCATGGCGGAATACGCTATCTGCAACAGCTGGACTTTCGCAAGGTGCGTGAATCCGCTCGTGAGCGCCATTTTCTGACACGCTCGGCACCTCATCTGGTCCAGCACGTCCCGTTTGTCGTGCCGACCTATCGGAACCTACGCCAGGGGCGTGCCTTTCTTTACACCGGCATGCTGGCGTACCGCATCCTGACAGCAGGATGCCAAGGATCGCAGTCGAACTCGGCAATAAAGGTGCCCCGGGATCGAGCGATCAGTCAACAACGCATCAAGGATCAGGGCCTCATCCAGGATGATGCCATCACCGGCGGCCGGATTCTTTTTGAGGCACAGATGCAAAGTTCCGAACGCATGACGCTTGGCGTCATTGAGCGCGCACGCAAAAGCGGCGCCGTTGCGCTCAACTATATGGAGATGACCCGCTACCGGATCTTTGAAAATAAGGTCAGCGGCATTGCCGTTCGAGACCTGACCGATGGCTCGCTTGGAGAGATCCAGGCAAAACTGGTCATCAACGCGGCTGGCCCATGGTGCGACCACCTGAACCGGGATGCCTCGCTGCATGGGCTGAATACCGGCTTTGCTCGCGGCGCCCATATCGTTACACGATC
>WTHR01000230.1 GCA_011523045.1 Gammaproteobacteria bacterium
CTTGTGGATTCTTCCTCGAAAATCGCTTTCTTGAGTGGGCAGACTCGGCAAAAAATACAGGACAACGGCTTGTCGCTTTCTTTGGAAGCCTTCAAGATGGAGCGAGTATCAAGACAGCGTTTTGGGAGGAACCAGTAGACCGTGACTATGGGGATGCTTTTTTTTGCAGGGGCAGTAGCGGTGGTGGTGGGAGTGCTCATCGGTGCGATCGGCATTGGCGGCGTGCTCCTTGTGCCGATGCTGACTTACGTGCTCGGTATCAGCATTCATGTGGCGATCGCCACCGCGATGTTCTCCTACCTGTTTACCGGCATCGTTGGTGCCTTCGAGTATGCGCGTCGGGGCTCGGTAAACTGGAGTAAAGGCGTCTGGTTATGCCTGGGCGGAATGCCCGGCGGGTACCTTGGCGCCATGACGGCATGGTCGACACCCGGCATTACGCTCGAGACAGTGATTGGCTTGCTGGTATTTATTTCGGGGCTTCAGGCGTTGAGACCGGCACGACAGGAGGATGCTGAGCGACGTGACCTCAAGGCGCCCGTGCTGATAGGTATCGGACTGTTCGTCGGTTTTGCCTCTGCGATTACCGGCACAGGCGGGCCTTTGGTACTGGTGCCGCTGCTGATGTGGCTGAAGGTGCCCGCGTTAATGGCGGTAGGACTCAGCCAGATCATTCAGATTCCGATCGCGCTTCTTGCAACCGGTGGGAACCTTACATTCGGTCATGTGGACTTTGCGCTCGGACTGGGCCTGTCAGTAATCCTGGTGTTCGGGGTTGTGATGGGCGCACGTGTGGCCCATCAGGTATCTCGCGATACGCTCAAACGCATCATCGCTGTGGCACTGCTTGTGACGGGTGGTGCCATGTTGGTACGTGTGGCGAGCGTTGTTTTTTGGCAGGCATGACGGGTTTCACTCTTGAAACGTGGCGTCGCCAGGCAGTGTGCCCGGAACGCGAGGCAGAGCGATGCCGACAGGGCGTTGCCTTGTTTGATTTTTCATTTATGTCGGTCGTTCGGGTCAGTGGTGCTGGTTCAGCGGCTTTGATCAGTGACTATGTCCAGCGGGATCTCTCTAACATGGCAGTGGGCGGGATCCGCTACTGTGTTCATGCAGACCCAGAACATCGTGTGTGCAGTGACTTGACTGTGTGGAAGGTGGACGATCAGGTCTTCGAAGTAATGAGCGGAGAGGCAGCTGACGTGAAAAGTCTCGCTGCCCAGTCGACCTGCCGCAAAAGGGTGGAAGACCTATCGGCTTGTACCGCGATATTCGCCGTCCAGGGCCCGCGGTCGCTGGCCCGGATATTGCCAGCTTGCGACGAGCGCAGTGTTGAGCGACTCGGCTACTTCTCGTTTTGCGACGTCAAGATTCACGGAGTGCCGGCGCGCATCGGCAGGTTGGGTTACACAGGAGAGCGCGGCTTTGAGTTGGTGGTGCATATCGATGACAGTCAGTATCTTTGGAAGGCGCTATCCGAAACCATTGAGGTCGCCGGATTTGCGACAGCAGATGTCCTGAGAATAGAAGCGGGGTTTTCGCTTTTTTGCAATGAATTCTCGGTAGGGGCGACGGCAAAAGAACTGGGAATGAGTCGCTTTGTTGATAGCGCTGTTGAAGGCTCCGAAGATGCGATGTCACTCGTGTGCTTTTCCGCAACGGCGAAACAAAAACCGGTTTTGTGGCAGAGACCGCCCGGCGCAACGGCAAACCTTAGACGGGGTGAACTGTTGGCGACCTCTGCGTGTTTCAGCACCCTGGCCGAATCGGTTTTGGGATTGGGCTTTGTTGTCCCTGGCCCGATTGAAACGATGTCCTCTCTTGTCGATCCCCTGGGCTGTTTTGGGGACATCACAATCCGGTCGAGACCATTTTTTGATCCTGAAAAAAAGTCCGTTTTGGGCGGGTGGGATCCACAACTCAACCCGATGTCTTCGGTCTGACGCTGCTGAAGTTGACAAGGCCAGGCGGCTTTCTCCTGCCTTTGCCGCACAAGCCGATTCCTATCGAACGATAAGGTAATGCTTTTGACGGATGTGATGACCCCTGTCTACTATGACCGATGAACTAATTTCCCCGTGATCTGTTGAACAGCCCGCTGATTGAAGTGCCAGCCTGTTGCCAGCAGAGACGTAAACCGAGAAACCATAAGGAGAGAATTCATGGCTGAAGAGAAGCCCCGGAGGAAGGTTACGATCAATCAACTTCGCCGCAAGGCACGCGAAGGTGAGCAGATCGTGCAGATGGCAATTTATGACTACCGCAGTGCGGTCATCGCGGACAGGTTGGGGATCGACATCCTTTGCGTGTCGGATACCGGCGGGATGATCCTGTTTGGACACAAGAGCACCGTGACGGTGACCTTCGATGAAGTCATGATGATGTCCAAAGCGATTGATCGCGGCAGTAACTATGGGCTCCGGATGGTGGATATGCCCTATTGGAGCTTCCATGTCTCACCGGAGCAGGCGGTTGAGAATGCAGGCCGCTTCGTGCACGAGGCCAATGCTGAGGTCATGAAGTGCGAAGGCAACCAGTATCACGCCCGCAACATTGAGGCCATTAACCGGGCCGGGATCCCTGTGCAGGGGCATATCGGCATTACACCGATGCGCATGCCTCAGTTGGGTGGTTTTTTTGCACAAGGAAAGACAGCGGACCGTGCGGCGGAGCTGGTTGATGATGCCTGGGCGATGGTAGACGCTGGATGCTTCTCACTCATGTGTGAAGTCACCACGCAGGAAGTAAACGAGTATCTGGCACAGGTGCTGCCGGTCCCCGTGATAAGCCTGGGCGCAGGTTTGGGTGCTCACGGCGTGCACATTATTACGTCTGATCTCATGCACCTTTACGAGGAGCACACTCCCCGTCACTCCAAGGTCTATACCGATCTGATTCCCATCATGGAAGACGTGTTCACCCGTTACCGCGACGAGGTCAAGGCTCAGATTTACCCCGGACCAGAACACACTGTCTTCATGAGCGACGAAGAGGCGCTGAAGTTTGCCAAGAAAATGAAATGGGACGCCAAGCTTGAGCAGCTAGACGCCAAGGCGAGCAAGCAAGGGAAGAAAAAGACTGCGAAGAAAACTTCACTGCCCGCAAAGAAAAAGGCAAAAAAGTCGGCTGCCAAAAAGACCGCCAAGAGGGTGAGTAAAAAAGCGAGATAGCGAGCTGACCGCAAGAGCCACGGCTGGGCGACGGAAGTTCTTCAGCCGTGGTTGCCTCTTGGGTGCCAATGCTAAGGCAGGGGACGCTATGTGACTCTGTAAAAAGGGTAAAAATAGCCTGAAAACCATCAAACTCCGGATCTGAAGCCTCTTTACCCGGAAGAAAAATTTGATCGCCTTCTCCTATTAAATTATTGATCTGAATGATTTTACAAATCAAATTCGTGACCGTTTAATCACACTCAATAAGTAAAACTTCGTCCAACACTAACGCAAGAGATGCAGTACGGGGCCGGCATGAGGCGCATGCCAGCCACCGCTAGAAAAAGCGCCCAGCAAAAGCGCAAAGGAGCGACACTATGCCAGCCAGAAACGCCAAACAATGGGAAAAGGTTCCCGGAAAAATCTCCTCAGGAGAATACGTCGATAGCCGGATTTATTCGGATCGCGATATTTTTGAGGAAGAAATCACAAAGATCTTCAGCAAGGTATGGATGCCGGTCTGTCATGAGTCGGAACTGCCAGATCCTTATTCCTTCCGCACCATGACCGTGGCTCGAGAACCCGTTCTTGTCGTCCGTGGCGCGGACAACCAGATTCGAGCCTTTTTGAACGTCTGCCCACACCGGGGCAACATGCTCGAAAATCGGCCGTCAGGATCTTTTGAGGAAGCATCACCTTCCGGAGCGCCCAAGCACATTACCTGCATGTTCCATGCGTGGCAGTTCGACATGAAAGGGAACTGTGCGCATATCTCTCGGGCAACCGAGGGTTACCAGGATCGTCTTGAGTGCAAGGACGTAGGCCTGCGCAGGCTGCGCTGTGAGGTGAAATACGGCGGATTTGTCTGGGTCACGTTGAATGACGGTATTGGCCAGACAGTCGAAGAGTGGGCCGGTGGCGCGTTTGACTGTATGCAGAAATCTCTCGATGCGGAACCGCTCGAAGTATTTCACTACCACAAGGCCATCATTCCCTGTAATTACAAACTTTGGCATGACACCAACTCTGAGTTCTATCACGACTATCTGCACTACCATAATCGTGTCACAGGGTTTAATGATTCCTACTTTGCCCGCAAGAACATTGGCTTTGATAACGGCCATGTGAATGTCGGCTCGTTTGAAGTTCAGTACGATGAGTACGAGGGCTTTGAGTCCAGGGAAGAGTTGTCGTTCCCACATTTGCCGACCAATCATTGGGAAATGATCGACTTTTTTCCTGGGGTGAATTTCAACCTCCGAGGATCAGCGCTGCGTTGCGACATCATGACGCCACTGGGGCCCGATAAGGTGATGATTGAGTTCCGAGGGCTGGGACTCAAGAGGGATACACCGGAAGAGCGCTTGACGCGTCAGCGGCACCACAACTCAATTTGGGGCCCGTTCGGTCGAAATCTTCATGAAGACCTGTTGGCTGTGACCACTCAACAGGCAACGATGAGCGAGTGGGCCGATAAGCGCCGGATTCTTCACGGGCGTCACGAACTGGACGCGGACGGCGATCCTACGATTCATGACGAAGAAGGCATGCGCCATTTTTACGATGCATGGGGTCAGTGGATGGATCGTTGGCCGGGAGATCCCGATCTGAGTTACGAAGAAGGCCAAAAGCGCAAAGCAGCCTGACGCCTGATAAAACAGGATAAGAGGGATAAGCAGGATAAGCAGGAAGCGTAAAGCACAAAGCTAGGGTGAGCAGTGTCGCAAGGGGCGAACGGCTGAAGATCACGGAGATCATCTGTTGGGCGCCTCGTATCTGCTCACCCAGCGCTGCCTGAAAAATCAAATTAAAGAATAAGAAAGACTTAAGGGAAGTCAATGAGCGACAACAATATCGCGGAACGGGTTAGAGGGACGATTTATCAGGCAAGCCTTTGTCTGGACGAGGCGCGCTGGGAAGATTGGCTCGGCTTATGTCACGACGAGTTCTATTATGCGATCAGGGCATTCAGCCCGGAGATCAACGTCGATATGACGTATCTTGACGGCAAACGCGCCGACATGGTGACGCTCACTGAGATGTTGCCCAAGCATAATTCTGATCACTCCCCACTTGCCCGGCACACCGTGGTCTATACGGTGGATGTCGATGAGGCCCAGCAGACAGCGTCGGCGGTATCCTCATTTACGGTTATGAAAACAGAGCTCGACGGCATTAACTCGCATTTGTTGGCGGGAGAATCAAACGTGTTTCTGGTCGGCAAGTACCGGGATCAGTTCCGCATTGAATCGGGCACCCCTCTCTTTTCGGAGCGGATTGTTCAATTGGATACCCGCCGGCTGGACAAGGGATCGCACTGGCCGATCTGATTTCCTCAAAGCCTTTTCTCGCGACGCGGCTGACCGGCGGTTGGTCCGTTGCTTGAGAATTCGCCTTACCTGAATAATGGCCACGCGCCAGAAAATGAAAGATGAGTGATGCGACTGACACTGCCTGGCAGCAGATCTGTTCGGCAACCGATATTAACGATGGAGAGTTGAAGCGCTTTGAGACCGGACAGTTCGCCGTGGTGGTGGCGAGAGTCGGAGACGAATTCCGGGTTATCCCTCCCTTTTGTCCCCACATGGCAGAACCGCTGCATGAGTCTGGGATCTGTCGAGGTGGAGCACTCACTTGCTCAAAACACTTGTGGCAGTGGAACCTGTTAACGGGCGAAGAGCAGGGGCCGGCCGAACGGCCGTTGGTGTTCTACGAATCCGAGATCCGGGACGGAGACATCTGGGCGAGAGTCGATCAGGAATTGGTGTACGAGTTTGACGAAGAAGATGACGATGATTTCGAGTGGTAGTGGTAGAAGTGGTAATAGGCTATCGGTATTTTCACTTCATAACTTGAACAGGACCCTATCTTGCCAACGGTAACCTTCCTGAATAAGCAAGGTCGGGTGGCGGTTGACTGCCAGGAGGGAGAAACCCTGTTGCAGGCGGGACTGCGTCAAGGCGTGCCTTTGCCATATGGGTGTGGTGCAGGCGTCTGCTCAACCTGTGTGGCGCGGGCCCGGCCGGGCA
The DNA here is from genome assembly GCA_011523045.1 of Gammaproteobacteria bacterium. Classification (GTDB taxonomy): domain Bacteria; phylum Pseudomonadota; class Gammaproteobacteria; order Arenicellales; family UBA868; genus UBA868. The sequence continues at coordinate 6,182 of WTHR01000230.1, forward strand.
CGGTCGAAAACGCATGGGCTGAGGCGCCCGGCGCTGAAAATCTCAAGCGTGATAAGGGCGAGTGTCTGCTTTGTCAGAGCCTGGTTACTGATGACTGCGAGATTCTGGTTCCGGGAAAAATAGATCTTGCGCAGACTCTTGCCGAGACGCCCGCTCACCACTGCGCCCGTTTGCATGACGTAGCGCTCGTCGCACCCGACGTAGCAACGTTTCAGCTGTCACTCGAAGGACAGGCTGACTATACCGCCGGGCAGTATTTCTTGGTGCGGCTGGAGGGGATGCAGGGCTATCGACCGTATTCCATGACTGATTTTCAGCGCGAAGCCCAGAGGCTTAATTTCGTGATCAAGCGAATCCCGAACGGAAAATTTTCTGACGAGATATTCGCGAACGGCGTCTCAGAAGCCAAGGTGGATATTTTTGGGCCAATGGGCCTTGCCACATTTGATCCCAGCGACCCGAAAGAATCACGCGATCTGGTTTGCCTGGTGGGCGGATCCGGTATCGCCGGAATCATGTCGGTACTTGATCGGGCGATATCGGTCAATCACTTCGAGAGCCACCGTTTGTTCATGGTGTTTGGGGTGCGTCGGCGTGAGGATTTTTTCTTTCTTGATGAACTTAAGCGGATAAAAGAAAGTGCGCCCGACAATGTGTCTATCCATTTGGCCGTCTCGGAAGAAGAAGGTTCAGAAGAGCTAGACGACTATCGTGATTTTCCTCTGCACCATGGCTTTGTTCACGACGTTGCCGAGCGTTTGGGCGACGGCATGTTCGACAACCGTCTGGCGTTTCTGGGTGGACCGCCGGCCATGTTGACTGGGTCCTTGGCTTTGCTGCTTGGGGCCGGGCTTCCCGTCACGGATATCCGATACGACCGATTCGGTTAGAACCCGCGGTGATTCGTGCTGCGGCAGATCTCGCCGTGGATCCAGAGCGCAGATTCAGCTTCAGCCAGATTTCTTTTGCAGTCGCCGCAGATGTAGGGGAGGCTCGGTGTAGCCGTTGCAGACGTCTCGTCCCCGGAAAATGAGGTCGCAGGCTGCCTCGAAGGCAACGCCATCGCATCCCGGTGTCATGGACTGATACTGCGGGTCGGCGGCATTTTGTCGATCAACGACGGCAGCCATCCGCTTTAAAGATGCCATCACCTGGTCTTCGGTAACAATCCCGTGATGAAGCCAGTTGGCGATGTGCTGGCTTGAGATCCGGAGAGTCGCACGGTCTTCCATCAGGCCAATGTCA
>WTHR01000091.1 GCA_011523045.1 Gammaproteobacteria bacterium
GTGGAAATATTGCGGCAGACCTCGGCCTCTTGCCCACGCAAGTCAATATCAAAGCCACGACCACAGAGGGGTTGGGTTTCGTCGGGCGGGAAGAGGGCATTGCGGCCATGGCCGTGGCAATGCTTACGAGCGAAACTTCCGGGTAAGTACGTAGAACGCGCCTGTGCCGCCATCTTTTGGTTGGGCCCAGCAATAGGCCTGCACCGAAGGCTGAGACTGCAGTAAGTCCAGGGCGGCAACACGGACGGGCGAATACCCCTCAGGAGAGTGTGAGCCTTTGCCTGTGATCACAAGAAGGCATCGGAAGGTGAAATCTGTATTCGCACTCAGGAATCTCACCAAAGACTGCTCCGCTTTTGCGACTGTTTGCCCATGAAGATCGATCGTGGCACAGGGTGGAAAACGCCCTTGCCGCAAGTCTTTCATCATGTCTTTGGCTAGATCTTCCCGATAGAAGAGTTCGCCTTCCTCGTCGAGAAAGCCTTGCGCAGGGCGTTGACTGGTTCGGATAGGTTTTCGTCTCGCCTGACTGGGGCCGGGGGCCGCTCGGTATTCGTGCGCCAAGGGTTGCACTTTTGCCACGGCCTCCCTGAAGAGTTCAGTCTCTTCAGGCGAGATCTGCACTCCTGGCTTTTTGTTCATCAGTCTCGGTCAGTCCGCCTGATCGAGAAAGCGTTTGGCGTCTAACGCCGCCATGCACCCTGTGGCCGCAGACGTGACCGCCTGCCGATAGACGTGATCCATCACATCTCCCGCCGCGAACACGCCCGGGATGCTCGTCGCCGTTGCCTCCCCATCGAGGCCCGATTTCACCCGAATGTAGCCTCCCTGGATATCGAGCTGATCGGTGAAGAGTTCCGTGTTGGGCGTATGGCCAATCGCAATGAATACGCCATGGACATCAAGAGAACGCTGTTCCTTGGACTGTGTGTCCTGGATCTGGATGCCCGTGACGCCGTTGTCGTCCCCGAGCACCTCGCTCAGGGTGTGATTCCAGGCCAGGGAGACATTTCCGTCCTGACCGCTGCGAGAAAAAAGCTGGTCCTGAAGGATGGCCTCTGCACGGAGGCTATCCCTTCGATGCACCAGAGTCACGCTGGAGCAGATGTCCGAAAGGTAGAGCGCCTCCTCGACTGCCGTGTTTCCGCCCCCGATAACGGCGACCGGCTTGTCACGGTAAAAGAACCCGTCGCAGGTGGCGCAGGCAGAGACCCCTTTGCCTTTGTAAGCCTCCTCTGATTCCAGACCCAGGTACTGTGCAGAAGCGCCGGTGGCGATGATGAGTGCATCGCAGGTATAAGTGCCCGCATCGCCCTCCAGGGTAAAAGGGCGTTTATCCAGTTTTGCAGTATGGATGTGATCGAAAATAATCTCGGTCCCGAACCGCTCGGAATGCGCAAGCATTCGGGCCATCAGGTCGGGGCCGGTCAGGCCGTGTGGATCCCCTGGCCAGTTGTCAACGTCGGTAGTCGTCATGAGTTGGCCACCCTGCGCGATGCCGGTCACTAACACGGGAGAAAGATTGGCGCGGGCTGCGTAGACGGCGGCCGTATACCCGGCAGGCCCGGAACCAAGTATGAGTAGTCGACAGTGTTGGGCGGTTTCCATGGGTTGCTCCGAAATAGGGGGTAAGCCGTATTTTCCCAAGAACCCCCTCCAGAATCCATAAAACAAGACAGTCGTTTCACTTTATTAGAGAAGACGGCAGGATTCGATATAATTCGGGTTTCACTTGGTCGATGGACCAAGAGGTCAAATCCTTTGGCTCAGGCAAAAACGAAAAACACCCGAAATTCTTCTGAGCCCGCTATCCCGCCGAGACTGATCCGACTCGGCAGAGAGGTGCTCGTGATTGCGCTGGCAGCGCTCACTGGCTATCTGCTGATCTGTCTGGTTTCCTATTCATCGGCGGACCCAGGCTGGACTTCCACCGGTGATGGAGGCCCGATTCGCAATCTCGGTGGGCGCTTTGGCGCCTGGTTCGCAGATCTCTTCCTGCACGCTTTTGGCTACTCTGCGTATCTTTTTCCCCTGATTTTCGGCTTGTTGAGCTCTCGGATTCTTAAGAACCGTTCGGAACCCCTGAGTCCTCAGGTTCGCGCCGTTCACGGCGTCGGGCTCGTTCTCACGGTTTTTTCGGCCTGTGGCGTAGGGTTTTTGCACTTCAACGCCTCCGGCTCAACTCTGGGGTTTTCGGGCGGCGGCTGGCTTGGTCTCGTGGCAGGCGGCTGGCTGCTGGACGCGTTCGGCTCGGTAGGCGCGACAGTGATGCTTCTCGTTGCGCTCGTGGCCGGTATTTCATGGGCTCTGGATATCTCATGGTTCACCGTGATGGATCGCCTGGGAGAGAAGGTGTGGCAGTGGTCTGAGAAGGCGAAAGTCTGGTTGGCCGAGATGGCTGACAAGACGCGAGGGGCAAGATCCCGCCGGCAACGACAGGAGTCCGTCGCGGAGATCAGGCGCGAGCGTGAGCATAAAGAACCGCCGCGGATCGAACCCAAGATCAAAACAGCCAAAGAAGGGGTTCGAATCCAAAAAGAAAAACAGGCCTCGATCCCGCTCTTTATTGATGGAAAGGCGCCTCAGGGAGATCTGCCGGCACTGAAACTGCTCGATCAGCCCGAACAGCAGGGCGGAGGGTTTAGCAAGGAAACCCTCGAGACGATGTCGCGATTGGTGGAAAAGAAACTGCGCGATTTCAATGTCGATGTAACTGTGGTTTCGGTTCAACCAGGCCCTGTCATCACCCGATTCGAGATCGATCCCGCCGCCGGGGTGAAAGCCAGCCAGATTGTGGGCCTTTCGCGAGACTTGGCCCGCGCGCTATCAGTTGTCAGCGTTCGCGTCGTCGAGAATATTCCCGGGAAAACCTATATCGGTCTTGAAATCCCGAACGAGAGTCGTGAGACGGTCTTTCTGCTGGAAGGGCTGGCCTCAGAGGTCTACGAAAGCAGCAAAAGTCCTTTGACAGTCATTTTGGGAAAGGATATTGCGGGTGAGGCAATCGTTTCGGATCTTTGCAAGATGCCGCATCTCCTGATTGCGGGCACCACAGGCGCAGGCAAGTCTGTTTGTGTCAACGCGATCGTTCTGAGCATTCTTTATAAGGCGACCCCGGAGGATGTTCGAATGATTATGGTCGACCCGAAGATGCTGGAACTTTCCTCCTACGATGGGATTCCCCACCTCCTGACGCCGGTCGTCACAGATATGCAGAAAGCGGCCAATGCCTTGCGGTGGTGCATCGTAGAGATGGATCGGCGTTTTAGGTTGATGGCGTCACTCGGAGTACGCAACATCGTCGGATACAACCGTAAGGTAGAAGCGGCTATCAACAGCGGCAAACCACTGGACGACCCGCTGTATGAACCGATTCCCGGAGACGAAACGCCAGCGCCCAAGCTTGGAAAAATTCCTTACGTCGTGGTGATTGTGGATGAATTTGCAGACCTCATTATGGTCGTGGGCAAGAAGATTGAAGAACTGATCACGCGAATAGCCCAGCGAGCCCGGGCTGCGGGAATTCACCTGGTTCTGGCAACGCAACGGCCTTCTGTCGATGTGGTGACGGGATTGATAAAAGCCAATATTCCGACCCGTATCGCTTTTCAGGTCTCCTCGCGGGCGGATTCGCGAACGGTGTTGGACCAGATGGGAGCCGAGCAACTGCTCGGCCATGGTGACATGCTGTTCCTTCCTCCGGGTACCGGCTTTCCGATTCGTGTCCATGGGGCTTTTGTCTCTGATCAAGAGGTGCATCGGGTGACGGAGGAGCTGAAAAAGAGCGGGGCGCCGGAGTATCTGGAGGCCGTGATCGACAGTTCAGCATTGGGATCGGCTGGCTCCAGTGGTGAGAGCGATGAGGCGGGGAGCGGTGAGGATGATCCCCTGTACGACAAGGCGCTCGCATTTGTGACGGAGACACGCAGAGCCTCCATCTCATCGGTCCAAAGGCACCTTCGGGTCGGGTACAACCGGGCTGCGCGCATGATCGAATCCATGGAGGCCGCGGGTGCTGTGGGGCCTCTTGAAAATGGCAAGCGCGAGGTGTTGGCCCCGGAGCCAACTGAGTGACACCGAAACCTAAACCCTTGCCTGAGTTCAGTAGGCGATCGTTCTGCCAGGCGCTGTCGCTTGGATTTCTCGGCGGATCGCCGGCCCTGACCTGCGTTGCATTGGCTGCAACTTCAGAGCCATTGGAGCGTTTCTTTTCTGAGGTCAAGACCTTTCACGGCGTCTTTCAGCAGTCTGTTCTCACTGAAGAATTGGAACTCATCGATCAGAGTCATGGCGAGTTATGGTTGTCGCGACCAGGCCGGTTCAGGTGGAATTACGGCACTCCCCTGGAACAGGTTGTGATGGCGGATGGTGAGAATTTGTGGATCTACGATCCGGGACTCGAGCAGGCAGTTCTTCGAGACCAGGATACCGCCCTGGGTGACACCCCGGCCGGATTGCTGGCAGGGGACACCAGTCCTCGCCGCTCCTATCTGGTTGAATCACTTGGTAACCAGGGGGGAATTGACTGGGTTTCGGTTTTCCCAAAGAACGCAGACTCTGCCTTCTCGCAGATCCAGTTCGGGTTTGAAACCGACACCTTGCGAATGGTTCAGATGCTTGACCCGCTTCAGCAGATTACCCGTATTCGTTTTAGCGATGTGGAAGTGAACATCGCGATCCCCCCTGAGAAGTTCATGCTCGAACTGTCTGAGGAAATCGACATTATTCGTGAGCCTGCCAGCGGATGATCGGCCAATACCTTGCTGTTGGCGCCGGGGGCGCGGTCGGGGCGATGTTGCGGTATTGGCTTGGGCTGCGCGTAACCGGGGCAATGGGGTCCGCGTTTCCATGGTCCACGCTCACCGTCAACCTCATCGGATCATTCTTGGTGGGTGTCTGTATGGTGTTGATTGCAGGCAAAGCATCGGGGGGTGAGCTTTGGAGATTGGGACTGATGGTTGGACTGCTGGGAGGATTCACCACATTTTCAGCGTTTTCAAGCGATACTTTGGGTCTTCTCGAAGCTGAACAGTGGTTCCGGGCGATGGTCTATATCAGTGCGAGTATTTTGTTATGCATCACAGCTGCGGCGGCCGGTGTCGGCGCGGCCCGTCAGATTTTTTAGGAAGGAATTCAGTCTATGCTCGATCCTCAATTATTGCGTGCCGAGGCTGAATCGGTTGCGGAGCGCCTCACTGTCAAAAAATACATCCTGGATGTCGACAAGCTTGGCTCCCTGGAGGAGCAGCGAAAAGGGCTTCAATCTGAGGTGCAGGACCTTCAGGCTGAGCGTAATCGGTCAGCGAAAGAAGTCGGTCGGCGCAAGGCAGCCGGAGAAGATGTATCGGCCCTGATTGAAGAGACTTCGGGGCTTTCCGGAAAGATTTCTGCAATCGAAAAGGAGCTTGAAGGCGTACGCTCAGCTTTGGATGAGCTGATTCATGGGATTCCGAACATCCCGCACGAGTCGGTTCCCGTCGGTGATAGCGATGAAGATAACGAAGAGCTGCGCCGATGGGGGGACCCGCCCACCTTCGAGTTTGAACCTGCGGATCATGTGAGTTTGGGATCCGGGCTCGGGATGATGGATTTCGAACTGGCAGCGAAGATTACGGGCAGCCGGTTTGTCGTCATGTCTGGCGCGATCGCTCGGCTTCATCGGGCGCTTGTTCAATTCATGTTGGATCTTCACACGACAGAGCACGGGTATCAGGAGACATACGTGCCTTATCTCGTTAACGCGAATTCGCTCTTTGGGACCGGACAGTTACCCAAGTTTGCCGAAGATCAGTTTGTGACATCGGGTGATCCGTCGTATTTCCTTATTCCCACGGCTGAAGTACCGGTGACCAATATTTACGCGCGGGAAATTGTGTCGGAGGAAGAGTTGCCAATCCGCCATGTCTGCCATACGCCCTGCTTCAGGAGTGAGGCGGGATCCTATGGCAAAGACACCAGAGGGATGATTCGCCAACACCAGTTTGAGAAAGTGGAGTTGGTCCAGTTGGTGCGGCCGGAGCACTCCTGGGATGCTCTGGAAGAGTTGACCGGACACGCTGAAACTGTGCTGCAGCGTCTGGAATTGCCTTATCGAGTGGTCACCTTGTGCGGAGGAGACTTGGGGTTTTCTTCAGCGAAAACCTACGATCTGGAAGTCTGGCTGCCGGGGCAAAACCAATATCGGGAGATCTCATCGTGCAGCAATTTTGAAAGTTTTCAGGCTCGAAGGATGCAGGCCAGGTGGAGAAATTCGTCTACGTCAAAGCCCGAGCTATTACATACGCTGAACGGCTCTGGGCTTGCCGTAGGCAGGACTCTGGTCGCGTTGATGGAGAACTTTCAGGACGCGAACGGAACGATCAGTGTCCCCGATGCCCTTCGGGACTATATGGGCGGCCTAGAGAGCATATCTCCATAAAAAAACCCCGGCGATCGGCCGGGGTTTTTCTGGGCGTTGCGGTGATCAGTCGTCGCCGCCGAAGATGCCCAATATCTGGAGCAGACTTAAGAACAGGTTGTATATCGATACATACAGCGTAATCGTCGCCATGATGTAGTTGGTTTCCCCGCCGTGAATGATCGCGCTGGTCTGGTAAAGAATCATTCCGCTCATCAGGATGATAAACATCGCGGACACGGCCAACGAGAGTGCAGGAATGCTGAATACCGCGGCCCCGAGTCCAGCCAGGAATGCCACCAGGATTCCAGCGAAAAGCATGCCGCCCATAAAGCTGAAATCCTTGCGGGATTTAAGGGCGTAGGCCGAAAGGCCGAGAAAGATTACGCCTGTGCCGCCGAGTGCCGTCATCACCAACTGATCCCCGTTGGGAATCGCGTTGATGTAGTAGCCAACGATTGGGCCAAGTGTCAGGCCCATGAAGCCCGTCAGCGCGAATACAAAAACAAGGCCCAATGCAGAGTTGCGAAAACGACCTGCGAGGAAAAGCAGGCCAAAGTATCCCACCAGCGTAATCACCAGGCCGGGGTGGGGCCAATTCATCAGCATGGACAGACCCGCGGTGACTCCGCTGAATATCAGCGTTGCCGAGAGCAGGGCATAGGTGTTCTTTAAAACCTTGTTGAATTCAACGCCCTCTACGGCCGGGCGCGACGCGCTCAAAGTCTGACGATTAATCATGGTGACAAAATCTCCGTGTTGTCGATCGAGGTTGCTACTCCCTGATATGGGGTAATTATGCCAGATTTCAACAGTTCGAAATTGTCGTTTCGCCACTGCTTGGTGAAAAATAGTTCTATAATTTCGCCCGCGCTCGCGTATCGCTTTTCGCACATGCCGCGGGCACGGAGAGGTGGCAGAGTGGTCGAATGCGGCGGTCTTGAAAACCGTTGTACCGCAAGGTACCGGGGGTTCGAATCCCTCC
>WTHR01000249.1:0-3418 GCA_011523045.1 Gammaproteobacteria bacterium
GCGAACTTAGCGAGAAAATTAATACAGCGGGGGAAATGTCTCGGATTGCGCGGATTGGGCATGACGGGGTCTTGTCGATACTGATGCTTTCTATGTATCTCGCCTTGATGTTGACGATGTCGCCATTACTTACACTGGTCTGTTTGATCTTGATCATTGGTCTGGGTCTCTGTTTGACATGGTCAATAAGGAAGTTCAAGCGACTCGGTATAGAACTTGCAGGTTCTAGCATTGAGACTTCCACAGTCATCGTCGAATTCTTGAATGCGTCGCGGATGTTGAGGATTTTTGGGGCGACTCGGTATGCCAATAAGATTATTCGAGCGCGCAGGAGACTGATGATTGAAGTCAATCGGAAAGCCTTGGTGCTTAAAGCGACCATAGCGCCCACGGTCGAGATTTTTACCGTAATGGTCTTAGCAACGTTCTTGATTGTTGGCTACATTGTACTGGATAGCGCGACGGAGTCGATCCCAAGCTTGTTCCTTTTTGTTCTGGTTCTTCATAGAGCAATGCCCCAGGTTCAGGGGTTGGGTCTTACGCTTGGCTCTATCGCCCATGTTGTGGGAGGTCTAAGAGTAGTTGGCGAGTTGATGCGTCGAGACGATAAAGAATTTTTAAAAACCGGCGGCATCAAATTCGATAAAGTCTTCTCGCAAATTAAACTTGAGGATATGACCTTCTACCACTCTGGAGAATCAGTTCCGGCTTTGTCTGATATTGACATTGTTTTAAGCCGTGGCAAAACGTTAGCGGTTGTGGGTCCATCAGGGGCTGGGAAGTCGACCCTTGCAGATCTCATTCTCGGACTTCGCCAGCCGGGCACTGGTAGGGTGTTGGTTGACGGGATCGATCTGTCAGAGTTAAACCGGGAACACTGGCTGCATATGGTTGGCGCAGTAGATCAGGACGTATTCCTGCTTAATGATTCAATCGCAAATAACATTCGTTTTGGTTTAGAGGGCCTTCCTCAGGAGCAAGTGGTTGATGCTGCCAAACTTGCAAACGCCCACGATTTTATCTCTAACCTTGCTGAGGGCTATGAGACTAAGATTGGAGATCGCGGGATCCGGTTGTCCGGGGGTCAGAAGCAAAGAATCGCAATTGCTCGTGCCCTCGCAAAAAAACCAGAGTTACTCATCTTAGATGAGGCGACAAGCGCGTTAGATTCGGAATCAGAGAGGTTAATCCAACAAACATTAAATAGACTAAAGAATTCCCACATGGTCTTAGTGATTGCACACCGCCTCTCTACTGTGATGACTGCTGATGAAGTGATTGTTTTGGATAAAGGTAACATTGTGGAGAGGGGAGAGCCCGAAAAATTAAGGACGAGTGGTGGCGCGTTCTCTTTGTTGTGGAAGACTCAAGTCGAGGCTAATAAATAGCACTTTTTGTATTGTTGGTATCGATTGATTGAACTGAGCTCTAGGGCGAGAGCTGCTATTTCTTAGTCGGGGAACTGGCTAATAAGCTGGATATTCGCCAGTTAGATTATGCTTCTGAGGCGGATGAGTTGACCCAATTCTTGAACGTGTTTAGTCTTATCCTGCTAAAAGCTTCCGGGCGTGAAAGACGCCCTTAGAGTTGATTTGATCGGAGTCGTTTGTTCAGACTATTTGTTCAGACTAAAGGAGGGCAAGAAATGAGAAGTTGGTTAATGAAATCATTCACCATGGTCGCTGCGTTGTTCATGCTTGCAGGTGGGCCATTTATGAGCACTGCAAGTGCTGGTGCCAAGATTGCATTGGTGCTCGACGTCGGCGGGAGGGGAGATCTTTCCTTTAACGACATGGGCTTTAAAGGGACTGATGAGGCCCAGGCTAATCTCGGTGTCGAGGTGGTGGAAATCCAGAGCAACTCCGCCGCGGATTACCTGCCGAATATGCAGAACGCTGCGCGCTCGGGCAAGTTCGATCTGATCGTTGCCGTCGGATTTTTGTTGGCAGATGCCATGGCGGAAGTCGCCGATCAATTTCCTGATCAGAAGTTCGCCATCATTGATGTCACCTGGCTGGGCAAACCCAATCTGATGGAGATTGGCTACGAGGAAAACAAAGGCTCAGCGATTGTTGGCGCGCTCTCTTCTATGGTTGCCGCCCATTATGGCTATGACAAGATTGGTGTCGTGCTCGGAATAGAAATTCCCGTTCTCTATAAATTTGAAGCCGGCTACCGCTATGGCATGCATTGGGGAAATGCAAAGTATGCTGAGAAGACGGGCAAAGAAGCGAACGTGGGACTCTTGTGGACCTACACAGGTACTTTCAGTGACATCGCCAAAGGCAAAGCAGCCACCGAAGCTATGCTCGCTCAGGGCGCCGGGATTATCTATAACGTCGCAGGGCCTTTGGGAATCGGAGATCTAGAAGCAATCACGGAGCATCTGGAAGCTAAAGGTAAGTCCGCCGGCCCGCCGTTCATGATCGGTGTCGACGCGAACCAGGATTATCTCGGTGACGGTCATCGCGTCCTCGCCAGCATGATGAAGCGAGTGGACTTTGGCGTGTACAGCGCGATTGAGTCCGTAGTGAATGGCACCTTCAAAGGCGGCGTTCAAATCCTTGGTCCGCACAACGGCGGAATTGCCATGTCGGGTAAACAGGATCTTGCAGATTTCATCCAGTTCGGGATTAGTGGCGGCGCAATTTCTGCGTCAGATAGCGATCAGATCTCCAGCAACTGGACAGCCATGCGGGATGAGATTCCGGGCTGGATCTGGGATGCCGTTGCGGAACTGCAAGCACAGATAAGCGATGGCTCGGCGGAGGTTCCGTGCGGTTGGTGCCCGGATACGATCGGCGAGATTCGAGCCAAATACCCAGACTGATCCCGGTGCTATCTGATCGAGATCAGCAATAAGCCGTAATTGATGCTGCCAGCCAATGCATGCTGGCAGCATTGACCGGTCTCGATCAGGGTTCGAGTCAATTCAGGGGGCGCCAGTCGCCCCCTTATATTTTTGAGTCACCGATCATTTTTGGAACGCAGATAAACCGAGAAGGTTTCTTCGGAAGTTAAGTATGCTCTCACCTTTATTGCGCCGATGGCTCAGTCCAATTGCAGAATCTCTGCTTGCAGGGCTGATTGGCCTTGTCATTGGCGCTTTCATTATGTTGGCGTTTGGGTACAACCCAATCTCGGCATACGTTTCATTATTTTCCGGTAGTTTCGGCAGCACTTATAGCTGGGCCGAGTCTCTTGCGAATGCGACGCCATTGATTCTCACGGCCCTGACGTTTGCTATTGCGATGCGCGGAGGGCTTTTCAATATCGGTGCAGAGGGGCAGCTGTATGTGGGTGCGTTGGCCGCAGTGGCCGTGAGCTTGATGCACTTGCCGGCGCCGTTCAATCTCATCGTCTCGTTATTGGCTGCGATGGTCGCAGGAATGATCTGGAGTCTTCCCGTCGCGCTTTT
>WTHR01000249.1:3518-5228 GCA_011523045.1 Gammaproteobacteria bacterium
CTTTGGCGGACGTCGGCCGGTTTTGAGGTGCGTGCCGCAGGTTATAACCAGGAGGCCTCGCACTATGCGGGAATCAGCCTGCGAAAGCAGGTGCTAAGGGTGTTCTTGATTGGCGGCGCCATAGCGGGGCTTGCTGGGGCTGTGCAGGTGATGGGTCGACCTCCCTATTACGCGGTGATGAGTGGTTTGCCACAGCTCGTGAATCTTGGCTTTGATGGTATTGGGGTGGCCATGATCGGCCGCAACCACCCCATCGGTATCATCTTTGCCGCGATTTTCTTTGGCGGGCTGATGGTGGGAGGCCGGATCATGCAGTTCGATCCTGGGGTACCGTTTGAGTTGGTCCGAGTCATCGAAGGGGTCATTATCATTGCTCTCGCCGTACCGGAGCTGAGGCGGCTGTTTTCCCGCTTTCGCAGCAAAAGAAAACGCGAGAACTAGATCATGGAACTTGCACACTTTTGGGGAATTCTCTTTATCTCGCTGCATGCGATGGTGCCTATCACGCTTGCGGCTATTGGTGAAACCATTGAGGAGTCGGCCGGCCTCTTTAATATTGGGCTTGAAGGTATTTTGCTTCTGGGGGCGCTTGCCGGGGCATTGGGCGCTCAGGCAAGCGGCAGCGCAGTGATTGGTTTGATGACCGGTATTGGGATCGGCGCGATGGTGGGTTTAATCTTCGGCACGATCGGCACGACCCTTCGGGGAAGCCAGTTGATCACTGGCGTCGGAATCAATCTTTTTGCGCTGGGGTTTGTAGCGTTGATGCTGAGCGTGATGGGCGCGCCCGGTTTTCATAGCGTTGCCCGAGACGTACAGGTGCCGCTGATCCCGCTCGGCGTGGGCAACCTGAGCCCCCTCGTCATCCTGACAGTAGCCCTGGCGATTGGTGTCTGGTGGTTGTTGCGTCGCACCCAGATGGGTATCTGGATAAGGGCGGTGGGTGAAAATCCTGCTGCTGCCGATGTCGCAGGATTGCGCGTCAATGCTATTCGCCTTGGTGCAGCCGTCGCCGCAGGCGCATTTGCCGGGCTTGCAGGAGCTTATTTGAGCGTCGACTGGTTTGGTGCAGTGACCAAGGAAATCACGGCGGGCCGCGGATTCATTGCGCTTGCGATTGTGGTGTTCAGTGGCCTTAATCCGCTGCTGGCCCTGCTGGGTGGTTTCATCTTCGGCTTCTTTGATGGACTGGCCACTTGGGTGGCGACCTATCCCGGTATCAAAGACATCATCCCCTGGCAGTTTGTGGCCATGGCGCCTTATGTCGTGACGCTGGCTGTTGTGGCGGGCGTGATTGGTCGGGTGCGCTTCCCCAAAGCCCTCGGCGTTCCTTACATGCGGGAGTGATAGAAGAGGCATGGGTGATTTAGCGCAAGAGGAAGCATCAGTGCAGGCCTCAAGTCTGCAAAAAGGGGAAATACTGCTGGAGGCTCGTGGGCTATCCAAAGGATTCCCTGGCGTCTGGGAGCACCTCATTCTGGATCGGCTGGATTTTGACGTGCGTGCTGGTGAGGTACACACCTTGCTTGGTGAAAACGGTGCGGGCAAGACCGTGATTGCCAACATTCTGTCAGGCTATTACGACAAAACCGAAGGCGAGATTTTGATTCGTGGCAAGCCCGTTCATCTCACGTCGCCCCGCGACGGACTTGCGCACGGAATAGCGATGGTGCATCAGGAGCTCATGCTGGTGCCGGCATTTACCGTTGC
>WTHR01000249.1:5328-7357 GCA_011523045.1 Gammaproteobacteria bacterium
ACGGAATAGCGATGGTGCATCAGGAGCTCATGCTGGTGCCGGCATTTACCGTTGCGCAGAATGTGATGGTTGGATTGAACGCGCCCGCATTCTCATTTGGTCTCGCTGAAGTGGAGCGTCGTCTCGATGAATTGGTGGCACACTATGGACTGAAGGTGGATCCGCGGGCCCGCGTTGAGGATCTGTCTGCAGGAGAGCAGCAGCGAGTCGAGATCCTTAAAGTGCTGTTCCATGCGCCTCAGGTTTTGTTGCTCGATGAGCCTACTTCTTTGTTGACGCCCGGTGAGGCGGATCAGCTTTTTGTAGTGCTGCGGGCAATGGCAGATGAAGGCAAGGGTATCGTCTTTATCTCACACAAGATGCGAGAGGTATTCGCGGTCTCAGATCGAGTCACGGTGCTCAAGCTCGGCAAGATGCAGGGAACCTGCCATATCAGCGAGACAGATGAAGACGAATTGACCCGCCGCACGTTTGGCGAGACCGTGCCGGAATATATGGAGCGCCCGGCGGTCAGTTCAGATAAGCCTGCCATCGAGGTACGAGCGTTGATTCCCACCGGCCTGGAGAGTAAAGCGCCGGCAGCAGGCATGTCTTTCAAATTGCGTCGAGGCGAGATCATGGGCATTGCCGGTGTCGCAGGAAATGGCCAGACCGAGTTAATTGAGGCCATTACGGGCCTTGTACCGCCCGCAGCCGGTGAGGTACGAATTCTTGGGGAAGACCTCACTGGAGAGCCGCCGCGTGCCTTTATCGAAAAAGGCGTCGCCCACATTCCGGAGCGCCGCCGAGAGATTGGCATCGTCGAACAGATGTTTGTCGCGGAAAATGTTGCTCTGAAGGACTACCGTAAAAGCCCTTTCTCCAAGTTAACGGTCATGAATCAAAGTGAGATCACATCGCATGCTGAAAAGATCGTTAAGCGATTTAATGCGCTTGTGCCGGATCTTTGGCAAACAGAATGCCGAATACTATCGGGCGGAAACATCCAGCGGTTGATTCTGGGCCGGGAGACGTGGCGCAAACCGCCCGTCATCATCGCTTCGCATCCCACGGAAGGACTCGATGCCAGGGCCATCCGTCATACCTGGGAGCTCTTTTTGGAATTGCGTGCACAAGGATCCGGTATATTGCTGATCTCAGAAGATCTCGATGAAATCATGAGTCTTTCTGATCGGATCGGTGTCATCTTTGAAGGCGCTATGGTGGGTATTGTTGATGGCCGCGGTGCGGACAGAGAGTTGCTTGGCCACTGGATGGCAGGGCCAGGTTCCGAGGCTGCCTGAAGTAGTCTTCTGCCCGGCGGCGGGAAATAATCAGCCAATTGTTTGGAACTTCACAGAGTCGATAGGCTGAGTAAGAGAACCCCAGAAATGGATGATCCCTACTTCCCTCTCCTTCAAGAGGTGATTGCCAAAGCCTATGCACCTTATTCGAGATTTCCTGTAGCGGCGGTTGCACGCGGTGTTTCAGGTACGCATTACTCAGGAGTCAATGTCGAAAATGCAGCCTATCCGCAGGGCTGGTGTGCAGAGGCAAGCGCGCTTTCTGCAATGGTTTCAGCAGGAGAGACCGAACTTACGGAAATAGCCGTCATGGCAACGGGCGATGCCATCTGCACCCCGTGCGGTGGCTGCAGGCAGAAGATCAGGGAGTTCGGAACTTCCAGTACCCGAGTTCTTTGCTACGGGCCGGAGGGTCTGCGCGCAACGTATACGCTCGAGGAACTGCTTCCTCATAGTTTCGGGCCGGATCACCTCAAGTGAGCGATTACGAAAAAGCTGCCCGGCAAATCCGCGCGATGGCGCGGTCTCATTCTCCCGAGATCGGCATTATTCTGGGTAGCGGTTTGGCTGGAGTTGCCGAGGGCCTAGACGACGCTGTCGTTATTCAGTATTCAGAAATCGACAGTTTTCCCGAGGCGGGTGTCCAAGGGCATGTGGGACAACTCGTCATTGGAAAACACGGGGGCCGTTCCGTTGCCTGTCTTCAGGGCCGCTGGCATGCGTACGAAGGTCACGACCTCGCGGAT
>WTHR01000201.1 GCA_011523045.1 Gammaproteobacteria bacterium
TTCCTGTCCGGAGGCCTCAGTATTGAAGCCGCTTTTCAGGAAAATGCGCCGATCACAGTTGTGATCGACAACAATGGCGGATTGACCACAATCTCACAACAGCAGGAACGCCTCTTTGCGAACGGCAGCCACGTGGCAACCGATTTTCGGGATATACCGTTTCATACCCTGTTCGAGGGTTTGGGGGGTTACGGGGAGCTGGTCGAAGACCCAAAGGAAATTGCCCCCGCGGTGCGCCGGGCAATCGCCAGCGGTCGAACGGCCTGTGTCAACGTCCGTACCCGCGGCGTCATCAGCCCGATTGTTGCGGCGGTAACAAGTAAGCGCGACAAGGCATCAATCGAAT
This sequence comes from Gammaproteobacteria bacterium, assembly GCA_011523045.1. Classification (GTDB taxonomy): domain Bacteria; phylum Pseudomonadota; class Gammaproteobacteria; order Arenicellales; family UBA868; genus UBA868. Next base: position 347 of record WTHR01000201.1, read on the forward strand.
AATATGTCTGCTAAGCGCGCGAGAGTCGAATATTTTTCTCTTGGTAGTTAGGTATGCCGATCATTTCTTCACACATACTGGATTCAGTGAACGGGTGTCACGCCGCGGGCATTCGGGTGGTTTGCAGCCGGCTTCAACCCTCCGGGGATCGTGAGAAGGTGATCGAAATGCAGGCCGATGAATCCGGAAGAATTACGATCACGGTAGATACGACACAGGATGCGCAAGGGACCCGTTATGAGCTGGTGTTTTTCACGCGGGAGTATTTTTCACAACGTCCTGATAACGATCACACCAAAAGTGCATCTCCCGTGAATGAGTCTGTCGTGCATCTGGATCTTTCTTCAGTGTCGGAGCGTTGTCACGTCCCCATGATGATCTCGCCCCACAGCTATTCCCTTTGGTGGTCAGGCGGGAATCACTAACCGCAGATGTCCTCGGGTCTCGTCACCTCACGCCGTAATCGGCGGACACCTTATACCGATCGCGTGGAGGCGCTGGGGGTCAGCGGATTCTCGATCGTAAATCACACACTCTTGCCGAAATCCTTCACCAGGAGTGTAGAAGAAGATTACTGGCACCTGAAAGAACACGTTCAGTTGTGGGATGTCGGGTGTCAGCGTCAGGTCGAACTGCGCGGACCGGATGCCGCCTTTCTTGCGCAGCAAATGACACCGCGCGATCTCAGATCAATGGCAGTCGGTCAGTGCTACTACACACCCTTGATCGATAACTATGCAGGACTCCTGAATGATCCTGTATTGCTAAAGCGGGATTGGGACTGGTTCTGGTTTTCGATAGCGGATTCGGATGTACTGCTCTGGGCTAAAGCGCTGGCGCTGGGTATGAAGCTCGACGTCGAGGTCTGTGAGCCCGACGTCTGGCCGCTGGCAGTGCAGGGACCGCAGGCGGAAGAACTGGTGGCCCGTGTCTTTGGGGATGAGGTGCGCTCCGTTCCCTATTTCTCATTCATTGAGCGTGACTTTCATGGACAATGTCTGGCCGTGGCCCGTTCTGGTTACAGCAAGCAGGGCGGGTTCGAGATTTACCTTGATGACAGCGCGCTGGGAACAGAACTCTGGGACACCTTATGGGATGCAGGTGTGGATCTCGAGGTAGCGCCGGGTTGTCCCAACCTGATCGAACGCATAGAAGCAGGACTGCTGTCGTATGGTAACGAGATGACCCGTGAGAATAATCCCCTCGAAATCAATCTCGACCGTTTTTGCCATCTCGATGGTGAGATCGAATACATTGGGCGTTCGGCCCTTGAAAAGATTAGTGCCGAAGGCCCCAATCAGCGCATGCGCGGACTGCTCATTGAGGGTGAACGGTGCCCGCCTTGTGCTAAACCCTGGCCGGTATTGGCCGATGGCATCAAGGTAGGTCAGGTGACCAGCGCCATCTGGTCTCCCGCATTCGGGAAAAATGTGGGCTTATCGATGATCTTAAGATCACACTGGACTGCAGGGACTCCGGTAAAGGTGGCGATGCCCGGGGGAGCCATCTCGGATGCGGTCATCTCGGCTCTGCCGTTTGATAATGAGCGGAGGTAAGTCCATGACACGTCCTCTTTGCGTCATCATCGGCCCAGGAGAAGGTCTTGGTCGGGCGCTTGCTGCCAAATTCGCGGGACAGGGTTTTGATCTTGCGCTGGTTTCCCGGTCTGAAAAAAACTGTGCTCATGCTATTGAGGCGGTAGAAGAAAATTCAGGCACCGCCCGTTTTTTCTCGGCGGATGTGACCCAACCCCACACCGTCGAATCCGCGGTAGCGGATATCTATCATGAGATGGGTGAGGTCCGGCTTCTGATTTACAACGTCCGCGGCCGTTTTGATTCCTGTATGCCGCTGGATATGACCTACGAGGCGCTTGAAAAAACTTACCAGGAAGAAGTCGTCGGTGCATTTGCTGCAGCAAAGGCTGTGCTACCAAACATGATTGAAAAAGGCCAAGGCAGTATCTTTTTCTCAAGCGCAACAGCCGCGCTCCGGGGATCCGCGCGGTTTCCTCTGTACGCCATAGGCAAGTTTGGCCTGCGTGCCTTGTCTCAAAGTCTGGCAAAGGCCTACGCAGTCAACGGCATCCACATCGCCCACTTCAGGCTAGACTGCAACCTGGATGTGCCGGTCATGAAAGAACTCTTTGGTTCAGATTATGATCCTAGGAACTTTGCAGATCCCGACGATGTTTCCCAGACTTATTGGCTGACTTTCCAGCAGCCAAAATCAGCATGGAGTAACGAAGTCGAGATTCGCCCCTATACTGAGGAATGGACGTACTAGAGCGCTGTTTGACCCATTCGCTGTAATTCCAACTTGATAAGAGATAAACCTTTATGACCTACCAACTCTTTTACGCGCTGGGCAGTGCGGCGATGGGGACACGCGTCATGCTTGAGGAGATTGGAGTCCCGTACGAACTGATTGAATCCACCAAGGATAGAACCAAACCCCGTCCACCCGAGCAGATGGCGATCAACCCAAACGGTTGGCTTCCCGTTTTGAAATGGGAAGATAACGCGATGTACGAGTGTGCTGCGATCACGGTATTTCTTTGTGACCGTCACCCAGAAGCAGGGTTGGCCCCGGCGCTGGATGACCCCATGCGCGGCCTTTACCTGCAGACACTGGTTTATTTTTCAAGCTCTGTCCAGAATGCCTTCCAGCTTAACTATTATCCGGATCGGTTTGCGGATACTCCTGGGGATGAGCCGAGCGCACAAAAGCGCGGGATACGTCGTCTCCGTGAGACCTGGAGCATAGTCAATGATCAGATCGGTGATAATCGCTGGATGCTGGGAGAGCGTTTCAGCGCTTTGGATATCTATCTTTTTATGCTGACCACCTGGCTCCGCTCGTCACGCGGACATCCGGCCGTCAGTGAGTTTCCGAATGTAGAAAGAATCGCCCAGTCTGTTTTACCGAGGGACAGTATTCAACTCGTCTATGAGGACTGGATTGCCGGGAACAGTTAGGTCGTTGATAAAACTATTTGTTCCAAACAGCGCTCTACGGGTCCGGGATGTGGACGATGCAAATTTGGTATCTGATTTTTTTTCGATTAAATAAAGGGAGAACTTCAATGAAACGTTTTAAGAGTGCACTTTTGTTGGCCATTTTTGTTGCGCTAGGTACCTTTGGGAAGACGTCTTTCGCAACCGATCCAGTTGAGCAGGCCATCGCGGCATGCGAGTATGAGTTAACCCATTTCTGCAGTTCCGTAACGCCTGGAGAAGGCCGGCTGATGATGTGTTTGGGCGCACATGAAGATAAGGTCTCGTTGGGCTGTGCACTCGCAGTCTACGACGCTGCGGTGGCGATCGATGTCCTGGCGCAGCTTATCGTCGCGATTGGTTCCTCCTGCGAACAGGAAATTGCAAATTATTGCGCAACACCCATAAGCGACTCGGAAGCCGTTGTGGTCGCCGGCCAAGGGCAGGTCGTCGCCTGCCTTGCAGCACATGAAGCGGATCTTGGCAGTGGGTGCAAATCAATAATTGGCCAATTGATCGCCAATTAGCCCCTTGTGCTGCGGGTCAAGTTGCCCAAAGATGGCCGATCCCCTGGAGCAACATTGTAAATTGCTGATGCCATGGATCTTCAGCCCATCGAAAAAGCGCCATTTGGAGTCTGCGCCATTGGGGTGGACTGCGCATCGATAGAGCAAGGACTCGCAGAGACAATTCGAAGCGCCTTGCACCAGGAGCAACTGCTGGTTATCCGGGGCCAGCAGCACCTGACGCCCCAGGAAGAAGTCAGCTTTTATCGCGCGGTTTATCCTGAGGGCACCTCCGTCTGGCGTCATCAGCGTGAGAACCCCTGGGAAAAATACAAGGTCGAGCAGGGCAACAAAGCGGGGACCTACCAGATTCCCTCAGAGCCCGGCGTACTGGTGTTGGGCAAGGGGGAGATTGATCATTACGGCCTCAAGGTAACGCTGGGCGGGGACCGTGCTGCCTACGGGAAGACTGCGGGATCACAGGTGCTGGGCGGCGGCGCTTTGCAGTGGCATATAGATGGAACGTTTTACGAACATGCGCCGGGTCATTACACGCAGATGCGTTGTATTGAACCTCCGACGGGTGAGGGACATTGGCTTGAACATCTTGATCTTGGTGATCCGCTGTGGTGCCCCGCGGGTGCAACGGCTTTCGCCAGCGGACGGATCGCCTATGACGCGCTAACCGAAGCGGAACAGCAAGCATGTCTCAATACTAAAGTGCACTATCTCCCGAAACCCTTTGAAACAACTTACTCCCTCGCGAACAGTCAAAATGGCCTTAGCGTCGTTGATCCGGATGCCGAGGCGATTTACGAAGGCGGCCATGAGGCACCCGGTACGCCCTTTGCTGACCCGTCTGCACAGGTTTATCCGCTGGTCTGGACTTGTCCTGATACCGGACGTCAGGCACTGATGCCCCAGCCGCGGTGCCTTGCTTTTTTGGAGACCAAGAAGGGCGCCAAAAGACAGTTTCTGGGAATGACCGCCTCGCGGCGGTTGATCGAAAACTGGATGCGGCCGGCGGTCTTTGCCGATAACGTGTATATCCATGATTGGCAAGCGGGAGATCTCGTTCTCTGGTACAACCGTTCCGTCTGGCATTCGGCAACGGGAAAGCTGGCGCCAGAAGATCGGCGGATCATGCACCTGACCGCTTTCAATGCAGGGAGCGCCCCGGTGTGTCTGCGAGACCAGGGGGAAGCGGCCACCTAGCGAGGTGTTGGCAAATGGCTAAAAACTCGATGCTCGATTTTGACCTGGGGAGTCGGGTATTCCCGGTCAGTACCGCCTCAAAGGAAGCGCAGCATCTTTTTGATCTTGGCCTGAATTGGTGTTTCGGCTTTAACCAGGATGAAGGGTTGGCGTGCTTCAAGGCTGCCGCCGCACTCGACCCCCAATGTGCGATGCTGCATTGGGGGATAGCCTATGCGGCGGGGCCTTTTTACAACATGCCCTGGTGTGATTTCGGCGAAATCGAAGCGTCGGAATGCACCGCTTTCTGTCGAGGTCATATCGATAAAGCCTTAGCGCTCTCGGGCAGTGCGACGGCGCTTGAAATGGCACTCATTGACGCGCTGGCCCAGCGTATCCAAAAACCGCATCTGGTCAGCCAGGAAGAATTTGATCGCTGGGACGATGCCTATGCCGATGCGATGCGCAAGATCAACGAGGAATTTCCGGATAACCTGGATGTGATGGCGTTTTTCGCTGAAGCGATGATGACCCGCACGCCCTGGCACCTTTGGGATGTTGAAAAGGGCTGTCCCACACCAGGGGCCGACACCATTGAGGCCATCAAGGTTTGCGAGCGCGCGATTACCCTGGCGGATCAGTTGGGTGAATCCCAGCATCCAGCGATCCTGCACCTGCATATACACCTGTTGGAGATGTCGCCAGAGCCTGAGCGGGCAATGACTTCTGCCGATCGCCTTGGGGGACTTTGTCCTGATGCCGGGCATATCCATCACATGCCTGGGCATATTTATGTCCTGTGCGGCGAGTATGAAAAGGCCCGGATTGCGAGTGAACACGCGATTGCCGTGGATCGTGAGTATCTTGCATACGCGGGCCCCTATAACTACTACACCACATCCCGCTGCCATGATCTGCATCTGATGATGCATGCCTGCATGATGCTTGGACAATTCGGGCCCGCCTTAGCGGCAGCCGAGGAAATCTGCGAGAACCTGACCGAGGACGTCATCGATCTTAAAGACAAGCCGTTTATCCGATACACCATGGAAGGATATTTTTCGATGAAAGTCCACGCATGGGTGCGGTTTGGTAAGTGGCGCCAGATTGTGCAAGCGCCCATGCCGGAAAACCCCGATCTCTACTGCGTATCAACCAGCATGCATCACTATGCCAAGGGTGTGGCCCATGCGGCGCTGAAGGATTTTGATCAAGCGGAGGAACAGAAAATCCGCTTTTATGAATCACTAAAGCGAATCACGCCGGACCGAAGATTTTTTAACAATCCGGCACTGCAAACCCTGGGTGTGGGCGAGAAGATGCTATTGGGCGAGTTGGAGTACCACAGGGGTAACCATGAGAGCGCTTTTGATCATTTGCGTGAAGCTGTGAAGCGATCTGACAGTTTGCATTACTCCGAGCCCTGGCCCTGGATGCATCCCCCTCGGCATGCACTGGGTGCACTGCTCATGGAGCAGGGCCAGCATGAGGAAGCGGAGAAGATCTACCGGGAAGATCTGGGGCTGACCAACTCAGTCGTTCGCTGCGCCCAACATCCGAACAATATCTGGGCACTGCACGGGTTGGTGGAATGTCTGACGCTCCGCGGCGATCGCGGCAAGAAAGAAGAACTAGCAAAATTCAAGACCCTGCTAAATAGTGCAATCGCCAAGGCGGATGTTGCTGTGACGTCTTCTTGTTGCTGTCGGGAAAAGGTGCGTGATCTGCCTGGGTAATTTGGGATTATTGAGGGGCCGCGTTCCTTAAACTTCGTCAACTGCCTGCTCAGATTTCATTAATTGGTCTGCCTGCATCCAGAGGTCGACGCTCTTCGGCGGGTGGAGTATCGGTCCTTGATAGTTGATGGCACCAAGGATCTCTTCGGTAGCGACTGACCGCCCCCGTGTTCTGAACAATCCTCTGGCGGTAGCGCGGGCGGCCCGCTTGCTGCCGGTCAGGATGTCGTGTCGAAAGTACAGCCATTTTTCATCCCAGCCGATGATGCGGCTGTCGAGGGTGATCTTTTCAAAGGCATGCAAGGGTCTGTCGAACCTGACCATCACACCGCCTGCCACGGGAAACCACTTGTTTTTGAGAACAGTGCTGACCAGTCCGCACTGTGTCATCAGGTCAAATCGACCCAGATCCATCAGGGTGAGGTAACGCCCGTTATTCATGTGGGCGTTAGTGTCGAGATCGTTGGGCCATACCCGCATGACAACCTGCGAGGCGCGAAGCGCCGGATCAAGCCGGGTGGTGAGCGCTCTGAAAAAAACGCGCCCCGCACGAACGAAGGGATACACGAAACGGCCTTTCTAGACTGAATGCAAAACCTAAAAGGCGTCGTCCGGAAATTCCATCATCGTTTTGCCACCTACCATGATCGCTGAGAACAATGATCCGGTCTGAGGCAGAACGCGCTCCATAAAGAAGTGCGCGGTTGCAATCTTGGCTTGATAAAAACCTTCTTCATCCGTCTCTTTCTTGCTCAGTGCCACCTTTGCCATTTGGGCCCAGAGGAATGCCAACGCGACCAGGGCAAAAAGTTTGAGATATTCGCTGGACGCGGCACCCGCCTCATTGGGGTTTTTCAGGCCTGCCTGGGCAATCTGGCCGGTGGCGATCTGCAGCCGGCCGAAGGCTTTGGCTAGCGGCAGAATGAAAGGCTGCAGCGTCGCGTCAGCAGTGTTGGCGTCGATCCATTTCTGGACAGGATGAAAAAAGCGGCGCAGATACCGACCCATGTGAGCGGGCAGTTTGCGCCCAACGAGATCCAGCGCCTGAATTCCGTTCGCGCCCTCATAGATCATTGCGATCCGCGCGTCGCGGGCATATTGCTCCACCCCGTTTTCCCGAATGTAACCATGACCGCCATAGACCTGTACGGCCATCTGCGCGGCGTCGTGTCCTGCTTCAGAGAGATAGGACTTCACGAGCGGCGTCAGGAGTTGAACCAGATCATCGGCTTCCTTTCGGGCCTGCGGATTGTCGCTGCGGTCTCGAATATCGATATTGCGGCCAATCCAGACCGACAGTGCGCGGCCCCCCTCGGTAAATGCACGCATCGTGAGCAGCATGCGCCGGATATCCGGATGCACCAGCAGCGGGTCAGCGGGCTGGTCGGGGTACTGGGTTCCGCTGAGCGAGCGGCCCTGTTGACGGTCTTTGGCATATTGGACGGCGGCCTGGTAGGCGCTTTCTCCGATACCCAGACCCTGGATCCCGACGCCCAGGCGTGCGTCATTCATCATCGTGAACATGGCCCGCATCCCCTTATGCGGTTCGCCGATGAGCCATCCCGTTGCGTTCTCAAGACTCATCTCGCAGGTGGCGGATGCCTTAATCCCCATTTTGTTTTCGATGCGTGCGCAGCGCATCCCGTTGCGTTCACCGAGTTCTCCATCTTTATTGGGAAGAAATTTGGGTACCAGAAAAAGACTGATGCCCTTGATTCCCGGCGGCGCGTCGGGCAGTCGTGCGAGCACCAGATGGATTATGTTTTCTGTCAGGTCGTGTTCACCGGCCGTGATAAAGATCTTGGTACCGGTCAATTGATGTGAGCCATCGTCTGCCGCGACGGCTTTGGTTCGGATCAAGCCGAGATCAGTACCGCATTGAGGTTCGGTCAGGCACATCGTTCCCGACCAGATGCCGCTGACCATTTTTGGCAGATAACGTTCCTTGAGTTCTTCGCTGGCAAAGGTGTTGATGGCGCGATAAGCCCCCCGGGTCAAGCCCACGTAGGTGGCAAAAGACACATTGGCCGAGCAGGCCATCTCTTCCATCAAGACATTCAGGGCGCCAGGCATGCCTTGTCCGCCGTATTTGGGGTCACAGGGCAGTCCAATCCACCCACCCTCGGCATATTCCTGATAAGCCTTTGCGAATCCGGGCGGCGTTGTTACCTTACCGTCTTCATATTGGCAGCCATGGCTGTCACCGGTGGCGTTCAACGGGAACAGCTCGTTTTCAGCCAGCCGCGCCGCCTCTTCGAGGACAGGCTCAACGAGATCGGCAGTGGCATCCTCACAGCCGGGTAAGGCACTAATATCAGCGGGGTCGAAAAGTTCGTTGTAGACGAACTGCATATCGCGCAATGGCGCGGAATAACTAGGCATGATGTTTTCTCTTCAAATCAGTTACGCAACGGCTTACCGGTCTCGAGCATGTGCTCGATGCGATCAAGCGTGGGCGAGGTCCGGAGCAGGCTGACAATCGCCGTGCGTTCCAGACCCAGCACCTTATCCTCGGTGAGAGTGTCCGTCGGGTCGACTTTGCCGCCAGCCAGCACGTGCGCCAGTTTCTTGCCAACGGCCACGTCGTGCTCGGTGGCTTTGCCGGCGCGCCGGAAGTCGTTGAGCACCAGCGTCATGGCCGCTTCGCCTGAAGGGCCGGGCAGTCGAAGCTCACGAGGCTCAGGCGGTGTGTAGTCTTTCGCCATGGATAGCGCCCGCTCTTTGGCACGAGCCAGCAGGCGATCGCGGTTCATTATGATGCCGTCGCCTGGCCGCAGGTAGAGCAGGCTGCGGGCTTCTTCTGCGGATTTGGCGACTGTGGCTGTTGCGACCGTCTCAAAGACCTTGCTGACGGCGGGCATGGGCCCCTTGGCGTGCTTGGGATTATCGCTCCATCGGAGCAGCATCTCCTTGCAGCCGCCCCAGGCCGGCACAAGACCGACGCCGACCTCTACCAGACCCATATAGGTTTCCGCATGGGCTTCCAGCGCATCGCAATGCAGCAGGATCTCGCAGCCACCGCCGAGCGCCATACCGGACGGCGCGCCGATGACAGGAAAAGGCGCAAACTTGAGGTTTTTGTAGACATCCTGACCCTGTTTGACCGACTCCGTAATCTTTGGCCATGCTGCGATGTTGGCTGCGAAAAGTGCGAGACCCACATTGGCGCCCACGGAGAAATTGGTTCCCTCGTTGTGGATCACCAAGGCTTCGTAACCTTGGGCCGGAATGATCTTCAGTGCTTGGGACGCCATCATCATGATGCCTTCGTCCACAGCGTTCATCTTTGAGTGAAACTCAAGACAGAGCACTTTGTCACCAATGTCCCAAAGACTGGCTGATCCGTTGCCGGCAACGCGCTCGGAGGATCGCTTGATATCAGACAGCAGCAATACGCCTTCGGCACGCTTGACGTCATGGTATGCGCCGTCAGTCCCAAAATACTGGAGCTGTCCGCCTTCGATCCTGTAGAAACTGCCGTCACCCACTTTTTCAAGCAGTGTCGGCACGGCCATGCCTTCAGCCGCAAGGCGTTCTGCAAACCAACGGGCTCCGAGTTTGTCGATGAGTTCGAATGGCCCCCATTTCCAGGCGTAGCCGTTCTTCATGGCCTCATCCACCGCGTGGATGTCGTCGGCGATTTCAGGAACCAAAGACGCTGCGTAGCTCAATGTATGGGACAGGACCCGCCAGGCATACTGTCCTCCCCGGTCGGGATGTTCGACCAGAGCCCGCAAGCCGCCTCGAGCGGCCTCGACGCTTTCCAGAGTGGGTTTGCTTGCGCGGTGGTATTCCCCCGTGACGAGATTCAGGGCTTCTTTCACTTTGCCCCCATCGCTGCGGTTGAGCCGATAAAACCCGCCTTTGCCTTTTCTTCCGGTGTAGCCGTCGGCAATCATCTTTTCAATGAACTCGCTGCGACGGTGAATGCTTCGGTACATGTCGTTTTCTGGCAGCAACGAAAGCATGGAGCGTTCGACATGGGGTTGAAGATCAATGCCGACCAGGTCGAGCAGGCCGAAAATTCCTGTTTTCGGAATCCCCATGGGCTTACCGATAACCGCATCAGCCTCTTCAACAGTGATGCCGTCCTCGAAAGCAAAGCGCACTGCGACACCCATCCATAAAATCCCGATCCGGTTTGCAATAAAGCCGGGTGTGTCCTTGCAGTCCACCACCGACTTTCCCAGCAACTGATCACCAAAGTCCCGAAGACTCGAGATCACTTCGGCCTGTGTATCCGGACCGCCCACGAGTTCGAGCAGGCGCATGTATCGGGGGGGATTAAAGAAATGGGTTACTGCAAAATGCTGACGAAAACCCTCCGGCATATCAGCTACCAGGTGATCCAGCGGAATGGTCGAGGTGTTGGAAGTCACGATGCAGTCGGCCCGGCGATGTGCATCGATCTTCCGATAGAGGTCCCTTTTGATCTCAAGGTTTTCCAGGACCACTTCAATGACAAGATCGCAGTCTGAAAGCCAATCCAGATGATCCTCGAGATTGCCGGGCCGTATTCGCGCGGCATTGCGCGGATGCATCAGCGGCGCCGGGTTGGTCTTGCGCATACGCTGTACTGCTCCTGCAGCAACGCTATTGCGGTCAGCGCCCTTGTTAGCGACGATGTCGAGCAGGATCACTTCAAGGCCCGCATTCGCAGCTTGTGCGGCGATGCCCGAGCCCATTACCCCCGAGCCGATAACGGCAACTTTACGTATGGCGGGCATCTAGGCGGCCTCAAGTACGGTGGCAATACCCTGTCCACCGCCAATGCATTGGGTGGAAAGAGCGTAGCGGCCCCCTTGTCGTTTCAGCAACTGAGCGGCTTTGCCCGTGATGCGCGCACCGGTTGCTCCCAGAGGATGACCGATTGCAATGGCGCCGCCATCAATATTCACTTTTGCTGTATCAAGCTCCAGATCCCGAATCGACGCGATTGACTGCGTAGCAAAGGCTTCGTTGATTTCGACAACATCAAGATCTTTGGCCTCGATTCCTGCCCGACTCAGGGCTTTACGTGATGAGAAGATGGGTCCAAGGCCCATGGTTTCAGGTTTGCACCCGGATACCGCGATGCCCGCGATACGTGCCATCGGTGTCAGACCGTTTGCGTTGGCATAGTCCATGGAGCAGACCAGGGTAGCCGCGGCGCCGTCTGTCAGCGGTGAGGATGTTCCTGCTGTGACCGTCCCGTTTTCATCGAAAGCGAGTTTCAATCCGGCCAGCCCCTCAAGATCGGTAGTGGGACGAAGGCAGCCGTCTTCTTCAATGGCGTGTCCTCCGACCTCAATGGGGACGATTTCATCGGCAAGGAGTCCTTTGGTTTGCGCCTCCCCGGCTTTGTGCTGGCTGGCCACCGCGAACACCTCTTGCTCCTCGCGGCTGATGGCATATTCCCGGCCGACATTTTCAGCCGTTTCGCCCATGGACATATAGGCCGCTGGCATGCTCTCGCACAATGCAGGGTTAGGCATCGGATTGAAACCCGACATCGGCACGCGGCTCATCGACTCAACACCGGCACAGATGAACACTTCTCCGGCGTCCATCTGGATCGCCCCGGCGGCCATATGAATCGCCTGCATGGAGGAACCGCAAAACCGGTTGACCGTCGTGCCGGCTACCGAGATGGGAAGACCGGCCATGAGGCCAACCAATCGCGCCATATTGAATCCCTGTTCGCCCTCAGGAAAGGCGCAGCCCAGGATAAGGTCTTCGACATCTTCCGGATTGACGCCCGTGCGCTCCATCAGGCCTTTGACAACGTGTGCGGCGAGGTCGTCGGGCCGGACTTTGGTCAGCGCGCCTTTAGTGGCGAAGTGAAATGGTGACCGGGCATATCCGGCGATCACGATGTCTTTCATTACAAATCTCCTTTGGAAAATCTCTGAGGGTACTTATTTCAAGTTCAATGTTTTACGTGCTTCAGGCTTGTACTGCTTGAGCGGATTCGTCATCCATGGCCGCGAGCGCCTGCGCCCGCACGCTGGACAACTCCTTCAACGTGTCATCAATATCGGCTTTTTGTGATTCCAGTTCGCCTATCCGGTTGTTGACCTTATCCAGAAGCAGCACAATCTGGTCGTGCTGGGCGGGATCAGCATCATACAAATCGAGATATTCGCCGATATCGGTAAGACTGAAGCCAAGACGTTTGCCGCGCAGGATAAGCTGCAAGCGCCCGCGCTCCCGATGGGTATAAATTCTTGTGGTGCCTGCCCGGCGCGGCGTCAACAGACCTTTGCTTTCATAAAAACGGATTGCCCGGGCTGTGATACCGGCTTCCCGGGCAAGTTCCGTAATCGTGAGCATGTCACCGAGAAAGCTTGTCATGAGGCGGCAGATCCCTGCTGCTTCTCTGCTTCCTCTGCAACCAGTTCCTTCTTTGAGAGCTTGCCAATAATGGTCTTGGGCAACTCCAATCGGAACTCGATCTCTGACGGCATCTCGATCTTCGACAGTTTGTCCTCAAGGAAAGATTTCATCTCGGACTCGGTCAGCTGCTCGCCGTCCTTCAGTTTCACAAAGGCTTTGGGGCTCTGTCCGCGATACTCATCATCGATTCCGATCACCGTCACTTCGGCGACGGCAGGGTGCAGGTAGATGGCTTCTTCGACCATGCGCGGATAGACGTTATACCCACTGCACAAGATGAGGTCCTTCAGCCGGTCAACCAGGAAAAAGTGACCCTCGTCGTCCATGTACCCCACGTCACCTGTGCGGAACCAGCCATCGCGCAGGCTGTCGGCCGTTTCTTCGGGACGATTAAGGTAGCCCCTCATGACCTGTGGCCCCTTGATCCAGACTTCACCGCGCTCCCCAACGGCCATAGCTTCATGCGGCGCTTCGAGATCATGAATCGAAATCTCGGTGCCTGGCATGACTTGTCCGATGGAGCCCGGTTTGTTTGTATCGGCCATGGCATTACAGGTCGCGACCGGCGCGGTTTCACTCAAGCCGTACCCCTCAACAAGACGACAGCCTGTCAGCCGTTCGAAGGTTTCCTTTACCTCGAGCGGCAAAGGAGCGCCGCCTGAGATACAAAAGCGCACCGTCGAAAGGTCGAATTTCGACAGGTCTGGGCTCTGGTTGATCGCGGCATAGATGGTCGGCACTGCAGGGAAGATGGTCGGCTTCTTTTTGTTGATGGTTGCGAGGGTTTGGCCCAGCTCGTAGCGAGGCAGCAAGATCATTTGCGCGCCGGCGGCGACAGCAAAGTTCATGACGGCGGTCATGGCGAAGACATGAAAGAAGGGAAGAATGCCCAATACTTTTTCGTCTTCTGGATTGAGATCAACGTACCAGAGCAGCATTTGCGATACGTTGGCTGAAAGGTTGCCTTGGCTCAGCATTGCCCCTTTGGGTCGGCCTGTGGTGCCTCCGGTGTACTGGAGTACGGCAACGTCGTTGTCGAGATCCACGGTGACGGGATCCGGATTGCCCGCGTTATTGACCAGATCGGCAAAGTGGACGATTTCGGGACCAGAATCAATCTTGGCGAGATCTTTTCTTTTGAGGAGTCTGAACAGGACGCTCTTGATCTTGGGCAGGATAGCCGCCATCGGACAGACGATCACTTTCTTGAGGCTCTTGGTCTGGGAAAGCATGGCAGCGACCTTGGGATAGAGCACCTCAAGATCCATCGTTATCATGATCTCGGTTTCACTGTCATCGATCTGGAATGCGAGTTCGCGTTCCACGTAAAGCGGGTTGTAATTGACGACTGTGGCACCGGCACGAAGCGCGCCGTAGTAGCAGATTACGGAGTAGGGAGTGTTGGGCAGGCACAGGCCAACCCGAGTCCCCTTGGTGACGCCCATCTCCTGTAAACCTTTTGCGGCCTGCTTGACCTGTTCGAGCAGTTCTCCATAAGTCAGGCAATAATCGAGAAAATCAATCGCGGTCTTGTCAGGAGATCGATTCGCCGTTGCCTCCAGCGTCTCAAAAAGCGGTTGGCGTCCAATTGATGCATTCCAGTCGATGCCTGCGGGGTAGTGATGGCGCCACGGTTGCGTACTGTTATTCATAATGATCCCTCCTTTATCTAGCCCTGATATTTTTCGACTACCCGGATCCGCGGGGCAGTCGAAGATGTTTTGTGGCAATCAATGTAAACAAAGTTTACGTTAACGTCAACTAAGTTACGCATGGGGAATATGAGCTGGAAAAAGCTGCTATTTATCCCTCAGATCATCGATTCTTTCGATTCCAATATTGATCTGATTGATTGGATTCCACGGGGGAACTTTCGGGACAATGAGCGCAGAAATTTGGCTTTGACGATGGTTATCTGTGGGACGCGATGGGCAAAGACCACATGAAATATCCTTGTCAATAAAGTGTTTGTCCCATTTTGGCGAACCATGAGATGATCCGCGGCCAAATTTTTTAAAGTCGCTTTGGTCTTTCAGGGAAGACCTGGAGAGGCTTGGAAAGTCTTAGATAAAAGGAGTATCTATGCCAGCGTTAAGAAAGGATGTAGATCCGCAAGGATTGCTCGAGTACTCGGTTGTGTATACCGACCGCGCTCTTAATCATATGTCTCAGTCCTTCCAGGGCGTTATGAACGATATCTCCTCAATGCTTAAAGAGGCTTATAACGCGGAGGCTGCAGTGGTGGTCCCCGGCAGTGGCACTTTCGGAATGGAAGCGGTGGCAAGACAGTTTGCGACCGGAAAAAAATGTCTGGTGGTACGCAACGGCTGGTTCAGTTTCCGTTGGACGCAGATCTTCGACATGGGGAATATTCCGACCAGCCACTCGGTGCATAAGGCGAGACCTGTCGAGTCGGGCAAACATCCGGCCTATGCGCCAGCGCCGATCGATGAAGTGGTTGCGGCGATCCGTTTAGAAAAACCCCATGTGGTGTGTGCCCCGCATATTGAGACCTCTGCTGGCATGATGTTGCCTGATGATTACATCCGTGCACTGGCCGATGCGGTGCATGAGCACGGTGGTCTGATGGTGCTCGACTGTATTGCTTCGGGAACACTTTGGGTGGATATGGCGGCGACAGGTGTGGATGTCCTTATCAGTGCGCCGCAAAAAGGCTGGAGCGGCTCTCCTTGTGCGGGCCTGGTGATGTTGAGCGCACATGGCGAGACGGTACTCCAGGAAACAACCAGTACCAGTTTTTCCTGCGACCTGAAGAAGTGGCGTGAGATCATGGCAGCCTACGAGAATGGCGGCCATGCCTATCACGCCACTATGCCGACTGATGGATTGCGCGCCTTTGCTGAAGTGATGCGGGAAACTCGCGAGATGGGCTTTGCTGATGCCCGTGCCGCCCAGGAGGAACTGGGTCGTCGGGTGCGCGAGCTGCTGGAAGGGCAAGGCATCAAGAGTCTCGCCGCAGCCGGATTCAAGGCGCCAAGTGTCGTGGTGAGTTATACCGACGATCCTGAGATGCAGACAGGCAAGAAATTTGCCCAACTCGGGATGCAGATCGCAGCGGGGGTGCCGCTCCAGTGTGACGAAGCCGAAGACTTCAGGACGTTTCGGATCGGGCTTTTCGGGTTAGACAAGCTGAAGGATATCGATCGGACCGTGAGCCTTTTTGCGAAGACGCTCGATCAGATTGCGATCGACGACGCGGCCTGATCAATGCTCCTCAAGTCGGGCGATGCCGATCGCGGCCTCGCCCGCGCCGCTGTAAAGAATGTAGACCTGACCGTCATCGACAAAGATGCCGGGGTCACGCAATTCGCACAGTCTTTCCGTTGCGGTGCCTACGACTGAGGGTTGGCGCGGCAGATCCGAACCCTCCCAGACCTCTTGGGGACTCAACAAGATGCGTGGCTCGGTGAAAACCCAATCGTCCCAGTCTTTATCAAGCTCGCACTGGCAGTGATAGATCTGTTCGGGACAGTCGCCCATGCATGAAAAGAATAAGTGCAGAGTGTCCCCTTTCAGCCACAATGCGGGATGACGCAGCTCAAGGGCGCTGTTCTTGCCAAAAAGCTGCATGGCGGGACCCGGGTCGCGTTGAACTTCAAATGGCCCGTCCCAGTGCCGGGCGCGAAGAAAGCGTCCCTGCCAGGTTGTTGCGTAGATCCAGTCCTTGTGCCGAACCACCCGGAAGTAGGGTGGCCCGAGCAATGGCGCGCGTGGTAGAAAATGGAGGCCATCCTCGGAGTAGGCTATCCGGGTTTTTTGGTCTCCGTTGTCCAGCAGTCCATGGTAATACATCCGGATCTGCCGGCTTTCTTCGTCGATATGCACATCCGGTGAGGCGACGTGAGCGTAAAGATATCCTCCGGGCAAGGTGTCTGCCCAGCTGGGACGCTGATCCGGCGGCGGTTCGGGCGGGTCCGTTGGCGCAAAAAGCGACTCTGAGACGTCCAATACCCCCGGGCGGTGAATTTTCCACGGACCTTTAAGATCATCCGCATAAGCCAATCGGATGAAGGTGCCCTTGTGATGCGAAAAGTAAAGATAGTAGCGTCCGAGCGGTTGCGTTACCCAGGCCGGCACCCGGATCAGACTCGGACCGTTGATGTTGGTGCCGATACGGTCATCCATGCCGGGTTGAATGATGGGCTGGTCGAGAATTCGGGTCGCGCGCATGAAAGCAGTATACCGCCGGGCGAATACAATCTGGACTCTGTCTTTTCGAACCCACCTGTAAATTGAACCTCTTAACTGGTTCGCACCAACGTCGATCGAGAACATGCATCATGAATAAAGAAGAACTCATTCACATGGTTTACCGCGGAGCCCACGCGGGTGCTTCTTCCACTGTACAAATCTTCCGTCGCGGGATTGAGCAGTCGCCTTATGCCGATAAATGGCTGACAGACGGCATCATGTAT
Source organism: Gammaproteobacteria bacterium (assembly GCA_011523045.1). Classification (GTDB taxonomy): domain Bacteria; phylum Pseudomonadota; class Gammaproteobacteria; order Arenicellales; family UBA868; genus UBA868. The sequence continues at coordinate 17,590 of WTHR01000201.1, forward strand.
TCGGTTTATGCCGGCCGGCTTTCGGCGGTCGGGACTGATCAGGATGATCCCCTGGAAAAGTACTGGAAATTGCGGCGCAACATCATGCTGTATGACATTCCGGAGCGGCCCGTGGAAGTTGCGGGCCGCGATGCTGTGCGTCTTCTGGAAAAGGCGTTTTGTCGCCGGATCACTGACCTGCCGTTATGGCGGGCCCGTTATGCGCTGATCTGCGCGCCACACGGTGGACTGGTCATGGACGGGGTTCTGATCCGGCTTGCAGAAGATCGCTTCTGGTACGTAGAGGCCAATGGCGATACCGCCAAGTGGTTCCTCGCCCTATCGGACGGGATGGACGTGACGGTCTCAGATCCGCAGTCCCGCGTATTACAGGTCCAGGGCCCGAACTCATTGGAGTTTCTCAAAGCAGCAGCGCCCGGTCAGGTGCCAGAGAAGTTCGGTTACTTTCATGCGGCCATGTTCAACTTTGATGGGCAGGAGGTGCTGGTCTCCCGAACAGGGTGGACGGGAGAGATAGGAATTGAGATTTATGGGAACGCAAGTCTTGACCACTCGGCATTGTGGGACTACCTGTTTTCTGTGGGCGAGGCTTTCGATCTGGAGCGGTCGGGAAGTGCGTCGCTGGGTCTTCGCCGGGTAGAGGCGGGAATCCTCGATTATCAGTCAGACATTGATCTATCGATGACGCCGTTCGATGCGGGCTTGGGTGCTTTTGTGGATTTCGACAAGGAAGAATTTGTTGGCAAGCAGGCCCTCCAAAGTGCGAACAGGAAATGCCGCCTGTTCGGCTATGTCTGCGAGCAAGGCAAGGTCAATTCAGGACTTGAGATTCTTGAAAATGGGGCAAGAGTGGGCATCACCAAGAGCAGCGCCTGGTCGCCGACTTTGGAAAAAGGAATCGGCTACGTGGTGTTCGACCACGCGGCCGAGGACGGTACTGAATGGGTTGGTCGCACTCTGACGCTTCGTGATGTCGAAGGCAGTGACCATGACTGTGAGATCGTCACGCTGCCCTTTTTCGATAAGCAAAAGGAGTTGGCAAGGGGTCTGTCGGTAGATGATGGGATCTAAGCGAAGTCGTAGTTTCTGATTTAGACTCAGAAGGTAAATCCGCACCGCGGTTACGCTGTGGTTCCCAATTTCGGGCTTATGCGGGCGTGTAGTGGGTGATCTTTGGGAAAATACCAGTATGCCAAGTGAATCAAAAATGCGTCGCCTCTTCGAGCTTGAGGGCAAGGTGGCCCTTATTACCGGAGCCAGCAAGGGGATCGGTGAGGCAATCGCCAGAGGTATGGCCGAATTTGGTGCGAGCGTGATCGTCAGCAGTCGCAATGCCGAAGCGATAGGTGAAGTAGCGCAAGCGTTCAGGGCTGATGGACTCGAAGCAACGGCTATTGCGGCGAACACGGGTCGAGTGGAGGATATCGAGCATCTCGTGGATCAGTCTGTCGCGGCGTATGGCGGCCTGGACATCATCGTCAACAACGCAGCGACCAATCCGGTATACGGTCCGATCCAGAAGACGGACGAGCGCGCCTTCGACAAGATTATTGATGTCAACCTCAAGGGACCTCTGTTGCTGTGCCAACGGGCCTATCCGGTCCTGAAGGAGCGCGGTGGTGGCTCCATCCTGCATTTGAGTTCGATAGGCGGGCTGACTCCTGAGGCCGGTATTGGGATGTACAGCGTGAGCAAAGCGGCACTCATTAATCTGACAAAAGCGATGGCGCAGGACTGGGGCCCCGATGGGATCCGCGTGAACGCCATTTGTCCGGGATTGATCAAAACCAAGTTCAGTGAGGCTTTGTGGAGCGACGAGGAAAACCTTGCGCGTTTTCTGAGCAAGATCCCTTTGGGTCGATTGGGGGTTGCAGAAGATATAGCCGGTCTGGCGGTCTACCTGGCAGGGGATGCCTCTGCCTACTGTACCGGCGGCGTTTACATGGCTGACGGTGGATACGCTGCGGCCTGAGTGAGTTACGAGGAGAAAGACCATGCCCTCTTTTGATGTAGTCAGCGAAGTGGATGAGCACGAACTTGCCAATGCGATTGATCAGGCGAACCGTGAGATAAGCAACCGATTCGATTTCAAGGGCAGCGATGCCCGCGTGGATTATGCAGAGCCAGTTTTGACCATTTTCGCGGACGATGAATTCAAGGCCGGTCAGGTGCGAGATATTCTCGAACCCAAATTGGTCAAGCGCGGCATCGACATCGGCTGTCTCGAGCCCGGTGAAGTTGAAGAGCGTGGCGGCGGTAAGGTGCAGCAGAAGGTGACGGTGCGCCGGGGTATCGATACCGCCCTGGGCAAGACACTGGTAAAGAAAATCAAGTCAAGCAAGATGAAGGTTCAGGCTGCGATTCAGGGCGAGCAACTGCGCATCACCGGCAAGAAGCGCGATGATCTGCAGGCGGTCATCGCTCTACTGAAAGAAGAAGATACAGGTCTGCCGCTGCAGTACACAAATTTCCGTGACTAGACCCTGGAGCGGGAACGTTGACGGCAGTAAGGAGTCGATAATGAAAGAGATTCAATTCTGGTTCTCAATCGGGAGCACTTACACCTATCTTTCAGTGACGCGCATCGGCGCAGTGGCGAAAGAGACTGGCGCTTCTTTTTCCTGGCAGCCTTTCAGCGTGCGCAAGATCATGCGGGAGATGGACAACGTACCGTTTCCTCCGAGCAAGAAGGTGAAAGTCGATTACATGTGGCGCGATATTGAGCGGCGGGCGCAGGGCTATGGATTTTCGGCGCAGGTTCCCGCTCCCTATCCGCTGGCAGAGTTCGACCTGGCCAATCGGGTTGCCGTATTGGCCATGCAGGAAGGCTGGTGTGAAGACTATGTACAGGCAACCTATCGAAGATGGTTTCTTGATGGCGAGGAGGCCGGCGGCGAGTCCAACCTGGCGGAAACGCTATCAGAGATTGGCCAGGATCGGGCCCGTGTGCTTGATCTTGCGAACAGTCCCGATCTGGAGGCAGCCTATCTTGAGCAGACTGCCCGGGCGCAGGAACTCGGAATCTTTGGCAGTCCGTCCTTTATCGTTGATGGCGAACTCTTCTGGGGAGACGATCGTCTGGAAGATGCCATTCGCTGGGCGCAGCGGTCTGACTGACTTTCGTAGCTACCATTTCTCGCCATAGGGGCGAAGATCGATCTCAAAGGCCCATGCTGAGCGGTCCTGCTGGGTCAACGCATACACGCTGTCAGCGATCGCATCCGGCTGCATAAAGAAGTCATCCGCCCGGTCGGGAAAACGCTCTCTGGTGCGTTCGATGTCGATGATGCCGTCTATGATGAGGTAACCCACGTGAATCCCCTTGGGGCCGAGATCTCTCGCCATGGATTGTGCAACGCTTCGCTGCGCGGCTTTTGCTGAGGCAAAGGCCGTGGATTGGGCGCCCCCTCTCAAAGATGCCGTCGCGCCAATGACCATGATGTTGCCTTCGCCGTTTTCAGTCATCGACGGAATCACCTGTTGGGCGCAAGCCACCAGCCCCAGGGTATTGGTCGCCCAGGAAGACTGCATGCCTTCCAACGACGTATCCATGATTGATGCCCACTCGCCGGCGCCGGCGTTGTAGATGAGGGTATCGACTGTGCCGATCTCTTCATGGATGCGTGCAAACACGTCCCGGATAGCATCCGGATCACGGACATCACATTCCATCGCAACAGATCCGGGTATCTCTTTTGCCAGGGTTTCAAGGTAGGTGAGGTTTCTCGCGAGCATGACAACCCGGTAGCCCTCCCGGGTAAAACGCCTGCTAAATGAGGCTCCATTTCCGGCACCGACGCCGGTGATCACACAGAGCTTGCTCAAGACTGTTCTCCTTTGAATAAATCAACAACCGCGGTTAAGTCTTAGACATAAGACCGGTCTGCTCGATAGGGTGCCAGGTCTACGACGGGCGATCGACCGGTAATCATCGCACTGACGAGTTTGCCGGTTGTCGGCCCCATGGTAATGCCCAGTTGACCATGTCCTACCGCCAGCCAGGTGTTGTCGACACCAGGGGCGGGTCCAATGACGGGCAAGGTATCCGGCATGAAAGGACGGGTACCGATCCACTGCGATCCCTGAGTGCTCTTCAATCCAGGGAAGAGACTTCTCTTGGCTTTCTCCACGAGCACCTCGGCGCGTCGGAAATTGGGCTCGGGATCGATTGGGGCAATTTCGACGGTGCCTGCGATCCGAAGGCCGCTTTCGACCGGAGTATTGACGAATCCGCCGCTGGCATAGAGCACCGGTCGCGAGAGGGACACCCCGCTGTCGGGGATATCCGTGTGATAGCCGTGCAGTGGGGCCAGCGGGATACGGATGCCGATATCTTTGAGAAGCTGGCCGGCCCAACAGCCTGCCGCAATAACGAGCTTGTCTATGTCGCGCTGTGCGCCATCCTTAAAGTGGACACACTTGGGCCGAGACGCGGTGCTTTCAATCCGACTGACCTCAGCGTTCAGAATTTCGCCCCCGAGTCGGGTGAAGTGTTGAGCGAGTTCGCGGGTAAGGCGCTGGGGATCTGTGAAAGATCGCCAGCCGTGAGCAATCAGGCCGAATTTGCCGTCGGTATCCACATCTGACTCGACGCCTGCCAGCGCGCTGCCCTCAAGTTCGGTTGCGTGATAACCCTCGTCCGCACGGAGTTGCCAGCTGAAGCGATCTGCAAGGTACTGTTCTTTTTGGTCATAGAGGTAGAGCACCTCGTTTTCGGCCCAGATATTTTCAATCTGGGCGGCTTCGATGACTTCATCGAAATCCTCCTGAGCGTGCGCCGTCAACATTCCCAGGCCATGGCAGATCTGCGCCACGCGGTGCGGCCGCGCATTGCGCAGAAACTTGAAAAGCCAGGGCAGGGCGCTTGGAAGATGGCCGGGACGAATCGCGAGTGGGCCTTCCGGGTTGAGAATCCACCCGGGAAGTTTTTTCATCACTCCAGGTTTGGCGAGAGGCACAATTTCGCTTAGGGCCATCAGCGCACAGTTGCCGAAGGTTGCTTCTCCACCAATCGGGCCACGTTCGATGAGCAGGGTGGAGACCCCCTCGCGCTGGAGAGCGAGTGCGGTACACACGCCGATGATGCCCCCGCCGATAACCGTGACTTCAGTCATGGGTTTGCCTTGCTGGCATGGCGCATGATGTCAGTCAATGCCTTCAACGATGCGAAGGTCCCGGACCACGCCGCCATCCAAGGCCTCGAGTGCTTTCTGATAGGCGGGCGAGGCGTAGGTTGCGAGTGCGGCTTCGTAACTGTCGAATTCGACCAGGACTGTTCGCTCGGCGACTGCGTGTTCCTTTGGCTCCATCTGGCCGCCGCGAACCAGAAACCGCCCTCCGTTGGCCTGGACCGCATCGGCAGCCAGCGCGACGTAAGCGGAAAGTTTCTCTGCATCGAGAATCTCTCGATATGCCGTCATCCAGTATCCCTTTGCCATGATGTCTCCTTGATTTTGGTCCGAGGGGTTCGTCAATTTACCAGACCGCCGAACCATCTTGGGTTTAGCACTGCTTGCTTTAGTGCTGTGTAATCTCGCCAAGCGCTTTCAGCAAAGAAAGGATCTCCTCTTTGCTGTTGTAGTGACAAAAAGAAGTCCGGATACAGCTGTCCATGCCTAGTGGATCGAGAATATTGCCCGAGAAATAGTCTGCTTTTCGAACATGGGTTCTGATGCCTCGGTCGTTCAGTTCTCTGACGACATCCGCCGAAGGGAGATGCGAGAATGCGTAAGACACCAGTCCTTCGCGATGTGGGTTATCCGGCCCTCCTACGATATAGGCGCCAGGCAAATCGCGAATGCCTGTTTGGCCGTCAGCACCATTGATGGCGACATCAACGAGATGGGCTTCCTGCGCTGCCATTGCCCGACCAGCCTGCTCCAGCCTCCGGCGGCGGTCTGGTTCGTCACCCAACTGACTCCCCAGCCAGTCGAGATAGTTGACCACTTCGCTGAAGGTCGCGAACGCCCCGGTATCCCGGGTGCCCAACTCCCAGAAGTCATCCGCTGTCCCGTCCAACTTTTCGTGAGGTAGTGTGCTGAGCCTTGGGGATACCCAAGCCACCCCGTAGTTGTGTCGCGAGAAAACTTTGTATCCCGAAAGGGCGCACGCATCGACCCCGCAGGCGTCCATATCCATCACACCGTGTGCGGCGTGCTGAATGCTGTCGACGATAATGAAGCAGTCGGGCGCCCGTTCCCTGATCGCTTGGGCGACGGCCGCCACATCAACCGCCATGCCGGTTACGGGACTGGTCTGGATAATGGTGGCGACTCTGGTGTCTTCAGTGACCTGTGCCGCGTAGTCCTGCGCTGTGACCATTGCCTGATCTTTATCATGAGCGATGCTGATATTTTCTTTGCCGGCGACAGGACACCAGCGGACCCTCGCACTGGCAGTTGCGGGATGCTCGAGGGTACTGCCGACCACGTTGCCTCCGGCGGGAGAGCCCAGGATTGCCGCTCGCACCAGGCGGAAGAGTAGTTCGGTCCCGCTCTCGCCGGTAAACACCAGGCCTTCCTTGACCCCAAAGAAAGTCTTCATGTCTTCACGAGCTTTGTTGATGATTCTCACCAGTTCGTGAGAGGCGGGGTTATCCCGGCCCTGGTTATCCGGAATCGATGAAAGATGTGCATTGACTTCAACCACCGATTTAAGCGTCAGGGAGCCGCCGGCATTTTCAAAGAAGATTCTGGGCCCTTGATAGGGACAGTGGTCGACGTGATGGAATCGGTTGCGGATCTCGCTTAATAACTGGTCGTCAAACATGAGTGAGGTTCTCGTTAAGGGCGGTTTCGAAGAGACGCGGCTGATGCAGACGGTCTAACTTATCTGTTTGAGTGCAGCCTGGGTGGCAGGGCGGTCGAGCATGCTTTGATAATGCGCCATCAGTCGCGGCAGAGTAGCGACGTCGACACCATCGCTTTCAAGCCACGAGCAGATGGTAAAGAGATAGGGGTCGCAGATCGTATAGGCTTCGCCGTGTACCCAGGGTCCTTTAAGAAAATCATCTTCGATTAGCCGCATCACGGCGGTCATCGATTCCGGAATCTTCTTCTTCAACGCCTCAAGCGCGTGCGGATCATCTGTCCAGCGCGTGCCACGCATTCGATGTGCATGGGCCACATGTACCGTTGAGGCAAGGTAACTGTTGAATTCCTGAATCTTGGCAAAGATAAAGGGATCATGGGCGCCGACCAGAGAATCAGAACCAAAACGCTGAGCGACATACAGCAGGATGGCAGGAGTCTCGGTGAGGATCCCTGACTCCGTAATCAGGGCAGGTACCCGGCCCTTGGGATTCACAGCCTGATAGGCAGCCTCTTTTTGCTCGTTGCGAGAAAAATCCAGCACTGAAAGTTCGTAATCCGCCTCCACCTCCTCCAGGAGGATGACCGAGGCGAGCGCGATACTCCCGTTGGCGGCAAAGATCTTGAGCATGGAAATTCCTGAGATGGGTTGGACAGCGGATTTTGCCCTAAAAAGTGGCCCCTGTACCGGTGCGGGACTGATCCTGAAGTAATTTATTTTTGGAATAACGCTCACAAGGGACAGGGTATTTGGGTTCTGCGATCCAGAATGGTTGTTAGGCCGGAGAAAGTGAAATTGTTGCTATCATCTGCGCTTCGAAACCGGAGGGAAATTCATGAGTTTTACGGGCACCGACCGATACGTCGCGACCGAGGATCTGGCGATGGCGGTGAATGCCGCCGTGACGCTGGAAAGGCCACTGCTGATTAAAGGTGAGCCGGGTACCGGCAAGACGATGCTGGCAGAGGAAGTGGCTGCTGCACTCAACAAGCCATTGATCCGCTGGCATATCAAATCGACGAGCAAGGCCCAACAGGGGCTCTACGAGTACGATGCCGTATCG